>NZ_JBHVJT010000001.1:0-24287 GCF_042798815.1 Kitasatospora sp. NPDC057738
AGCACCCGGGCCGTCAACGCATACACATCGCCCTCGACCGGCACCGGCAGCACCACCACCGGCGGCACCGCCAACCCACCGGCCTCCAACTCCCCCACCAGGCCCGCCACATCGACGAACCCCCGCACACCGGCGACCTCACCGATCGCCACCCACTCCGACGAACCCGCACCCTCCGGACCCGCCGGAACCGGCACCGGCACCGGAACCGGAACCGGAACCGGAACCCAGTCCACCGCGAACAACGCCTCCGGCCCACCCTCACCGACCGGCCGAAGCGCCTCCGCCGAAACCTCCCGCATGGCGAGCGATGCGACGGTCGCGACGGGCTCGCCCACGCCGTCGGCGAGGAGCAGCGACACGCCGTCCGCCGTACCCTCGACCCGCACCCGGAGCACCGAGGCACCCACCGCGTCCAGGCGGGCACTCGTCCAGGCGAACGGCAGCCGGGTGCCCCCGGCCTGGGCGGCCGGGGAGAGCCCGACCGCGTGCAGTGCCGCGTCCAGCAGCGCCGGGTGCAGACCGAAACCGCCCGCCTCACCCGCCGCCGCCTCGGGCAGCGCGACCTCCGCGTAGACGGTCCCACCCACCCGCCAGGCCGCACCCAGACCCCGGAACACCGGACCGTAGCCGTACCCGACCTCGGCCAGAGCCTCGTAGAAACCCTCCAGCGGCAGCGCCGTGGCACCGGCCGGCGGCCAGGCGGTGAGGTCCGGTCCGGCGTCGGCAGCGGCGGCCTCGTCGGCCAGGAGTCCGGCCGCGTGGCTGATCCAGACGGCGTCGCCGGTGCCCTCGGGCCGCGAGTAGACCTCGACGGTGCGCTCACCGGTCTCGCCGGCGGCGCTCACGCTCACCTGGATCTGCACCCCGGCGTGCTCGGGCAGCACCAGGGGCGTGCGCAGGACCAGCTCCCGGATCGCCGGGGAGCCGGCCCGGCGGCCGGCCGCCCAGACCATCTCGACCAGCGCGGCGCCGGGCACCACCACCCGGTCCAGGATGACGTGGTCGGCCAGCCACGGGTGCGTGGCCACCGACAGCCGTCCGGTCAGCAGCAGGCCGTTGTCACCGGCCAGTTGAACCGCAGCGCTGAGCAGCGGGTGGCCGACCGGCTCCAGGCCGACCGTGCCCGGGTCGCCGACCGGCGGGATCGCCTCCGGCCAGTAGCGCTCGCGCTGGAAGGCGTACGTCGGCAGTTCGAGCCGTCGGCCGGCCGGCAGCACGGCCCGCCAGTCGACGTCCGCGCCGGCCGTCCAGAGCCGGGCCAGCGCGCGCAGCGCGGTGTCCACGTCCTCCCGGTCGCGGCGGGCGACGGGGGCGAACACCCCGTCGGGCGCGGACTGTTGGGCGGCTCCGCAGAGCACCCCGTCCGGGCCCAGCTCCACGAAGCGGGTGACGCCCTGCCCGTCGAGGTGGGCGACGCCATCGGCGAAGCGGACCGCCTCACGGACCTGGCGCACCCAGTAGTCGGGGGTGGTGAGGAGACCGGGCCCGGCGATCCCGCCGGTCAGGTTCGACACGATCGGAACGCGCGGCTCGGCGAAGGTCAACCCGGCCAGCACGGAAGCGAATTCGGCGAGCATCGGCTCCATCAGCGCCGAGTGGAAGGCGTGCGAGACGGTCAGCCGGCGAATCCGGCGCCCCTCGGCCTTCCACCGGGCGGCGAACTCCTCCACCGCCTCGACCGAACCGGAAACCACCACCGAGGTCGGGCCGTTGACGGCCGCGACGTCCAGGCGGCCGCCGATCGCGTCACGAACCTCGGCCTCGGCGGCCTCGACCGCCAGCATCGCGCCGCCGCTCGGCAGCGCGTCCATCAGCCGGCCACGTGCCGCCACCAGGGCGCACGCGTCGGCCAGCGAGAAAACGTCGGCGCAGTGCGCCGCGGCGATCTCGCCGATCGAGTGCCCGAGCAGGAAGTCGGGTGTCACGCCCCAGGATTCGAGCAACCGGAAGGAGGCGACCTCGACCGCGAACAGCCCGGCCTGCGCCCACACCGTCCGGTCCAGATCCTCGACACCGTCGAACACCACGTCCCCGACCGGCCGGTCCAGCAGCAGGTCCAGCTCCGCGCAGACCGCGTCGAAGGCCTCCGCGAAGGCGGGGAACGCCTCGTACAGCCCCCGGCCCATGCCGACCCGCTGCGCACCCTGACCGGTGAACAGGAACGCCGTCTGGCCTTCGACCGTCGCACCGGCGACCACGTGCGCCGACGGGGTGCCCGTCGTCACGGTGTCGAGCCCCTCGGCGAGGTCCGCCGCGTCCGCTCCGAGCACCACCGCGCGGTGGGCGAGCGCGGCCCGGCCGAGCAGGGCGTGGCCGAGGTCGGCCGGGTCCGGCTGCGGCCGCCCGTCGGCCCCGTCGCCGGAGCCGAGGAAGGCCGCGAGCCGCTCGGCCTGGGCCCGCAGGGCGGGTTCGGTCCTGCCCGACAGCAGCCAGGGGACCACCGGCGGCGCCGCCGCCGTCCGCTCGGCCGGGGCGGGGCTCGGCACGGCCTCGATGATGACGTGGGCGTTGGTGCCGCTGATGCCGAAGGAGGACACGCCCGCACGGCGCGGCCGACCGTCCTCCGGCCACGGCCGGGCCCGCGTCAGCAGTTCCACCGCGCCCGCCGACCAGTCGACGTGCGGGGTGGGCTCGTCCACGTGCAGCGTGGCCGGGAGGACGCCGTGACGCATCGCCATGACCATCTTGATGATCCCGGCGACGCCGGCGGCGGCCTGGGTGTGCCCGATGTTGGACTTGATCGAGCCCAGCAGCAGCGGGCTGCCCTCCGGCCGCCCCTGACCGTAGGTGGCCAGCAGCGCCTGTGCCTCGATCGGGTCGCCGAGGCGGGTACCGGTGCCGTGCGCCTCGACCACGTCCACGTCGGCGGTGGTCAGTCCGGCGGTGGCCAGGGCCTGGCGGATCACCCGCTCCTGCGCGGGGCCGTTGGGCGCGGTGAGGCCGTTGGACGCGCCGTCCTGGTTGACGGCGCTGCCGCGCACCCGCGCCAGCACCCGGTGCCCGAGCCGCCGGGCGTCCGACAGCCGCTCGACCAGCAGCACGCCGACGCCCTCGCCCCAGCCCGTACCGTCCGCCGCGGCCGCGAAGGCCTTGCAGCGGCCGTCCGAGGCGAGCCCGCCCTGGCGGTCGAACTCGCCGAAGGTGGCCGGCGAGACCATCACCGTGACACCGCCCGCGAGCGCCATCGCGCACTCGCCGCGCTGCACCGCCTGGGCCGCCAGGTGGAGCGCCACCAGGGACGACGAGCAGGCGGTGTCCACCGTCACCGCCGGCCCCTCCAGGCCGAAGGAGTAGGCGACCCGGCCCGAGATCACGCTGTTGGCGGTGCCGGAGAGCAGGTGCCCCTCGGCTCCCTCGAAGCCGTGCGCGCCGCCCCCGCCGTAGCCGGAGGAGGAGGCTCCGACGAAGACACCGATCTGCCGGCCGCGCACCGAGCGCGGGTCCAGCTCGGCGGACTCGAAGGCCTCCCAGGCGGCTTCCAGCAGCAGCCGCTGCTGCGGGTCCATCGCCAGCGCCTCGCGCGGCGAGATGCCGAACAGCCCGGCATCGAAGCGGGTCGCCCCGGCGACGAAGCCGCCCTGCCGGGCGTACGAGTCCTCGGCGTCCGCGAACGCCCAACCGCGGTCGACGGGGAAGCCGGAGATGCCGTCGGCGCCGGTGGCGACCAGCTCCCACAGCTCGTTCGGGGAGGCGATGCCGCCGGGGTAGCGGCAGCTCATCCCGACGATCACGATCGGGTCGTCGGTGCCGGGAGCGGCCCCGCCGTCGACCCGGACCGCCTCCGGAGCGGTGTCCGGGCCGTCCGGGCCGTCCAGGTCGTCGAGCAGTTCACCGGCCAGGTGCTCGGCCAGCTCGCTCGGGGTCGGGTGGTCGAAGACCAGGGTGGCCGGCAGTGCCAGGCCCGTCTCGGTGCCCAGGGCGTTGCGCAGTTCCACCGCGGTCAGCGAGGTGAAGCCCAGGTCCCGGAAGGCCCGGTCCGCTCCGACGGCCTCGGCGGTGCCGTGTCCGAGCACCGTGGCGGCCCGCGCCCGCACCAGGTCCAGCAGGATCCGGCCCCGCTGCGGGACCGGGGCCGCCGCGAGCCGGCGCACCAGGGCGGTGCCGCCCTCGGCGGCGGACTCCTCCGCGGCCGGCCGCTGGGCGGCCTCGGGCAGGTCGGCCAGCAGCGGGCTGGGGCGGCTGGAGGTGAACGCCGGGGCGAACCGCTCCCAGTCCACGTCCGCGACCACCACGCAGGTCTCCCGCCGGTCCACCGCCGCGGCGAGCGCGGTGACGGCCAGCTTCGGGTCCAGGGCGGGCAGTCCGCGCTTGCGCAGGAAGTCCTCCGCCTCGCCGCGCACCGCCATCCCGGCCTCGGCCCAGGGGCCCCAGGCCACCGAGAGGCCCGCCAGGCCGCGCGAGCGCCGCTGCTGGACCAGCGCGTCCAGGTAGGCGTTGGCGGCGGCGTAGAGCCCCTGCCCGCCGCTGCCCCAGACGCCCGCGATGGAGGAGAAGGTGACGAACAGTTCCAGGTCCAGCCCGGCGGTGAGCTCGTCCAGGTGCGCCGCGCCGGTGACCTTGCCACCGGTGGAGGAGCGCACGTCGGCGGGGCCGGTCCAGTCCAGCGGTGCGGTCTCGGCGACGCCGGCCGCGTGCACCACGCCGGTCAGCGGGAGCTCGGCCGGGATCGCGTCGAGCACCGCCGCCAGCGCCGCCCGGTCGGCGGCGTCGCAGGCGGCGACCGTCACCCGGGCACCCAGCCCGGCCAGCTCGGCCACCAGCGCGTCCACGCCCTCGGCCGCCGAACCGCGCCGACTGGTCAGCACCAGATGGGGAACGCCCCGACCTGCCAGCCAGCGCGCCACCTCCGCACCCAGCGCCCCGGTTCCACCGGTCACCAGCACCGTGCCCGAGGGCGTCCACGGCTCGGCCGGGACGTCCTCGACGGCCGCCCGGACCAGTCGGCGGGAGTAGACCCCGGCGGGGCGCACGGCGACCTGGTCCAGGCCCTGGCCGCCGGTGAGCACCGAGGCCAGCCGGGCGGCGACCCGGCCGTCCACGGCGGCGGGGACGTCGACCAGCCCGCCCCAGCGGTCCGGGTGCTCCAGCGCGGCGACCCGCCCGGCACCCCACACCTGGGCCTGGAGCGGATCGCGCAGCGGGTCGGAGCCGCCCACCGACACCGCGCCGCTGGTGACGGTCCAGAGCGGCGCGCCGATCGCGGCGTCGCCGAGCGCCTGGAGCAGGACCACCGAGGCGGTCAGCCCGTCCGGGCCGAGCGCGGTCAGCGACAGCACGCCCGCGTACTCGGCGGGCAGTTCCGCGAGCCGTCCGGCCAGCGCCGCCCGGCCCTCGGCCACCGGGTCGCAGCGGAGCTCGACCAGCTCGGCCCCGGCGGCCCGCAGCGCCGCGGGCAGCCCGGCCGCCTCGCCCGCGCCGTCAGCCCCGTCCGGCAGTACGACCAGCCACGTTCCGGTGAGCGCGCCCGCGCCGAGCCCGTCCGTGACCGGCTTCCAGGTGACGCGGTAGCGCCAGGAGTTGACGACGGCGTCGGCCCGGCGACGGCGGCGCCAGGAGGACAGCACGGGCAGCAGCGGCTCCAGCTCGCCCGCCGAATCGACGGCGAGGGTGCTCGCCAGCTCGCCCAGGTCCGCGCGCTCGACCGCGTCCCAGAACCGGGCGTCCAGGGCGTCCACGGCGCCGTTGGCGGGCGCGGGGACGGGGCCCGGCTCGGGCCAGTACCGCTCGCGCTGGAAGGCGTACGTCGGCAGCTCGACCCGCCGGCCGCCGCCCAGCACGGCCCGCCAGTCCAGCGCGACGCCGGCCGTCCACAGCGCGCCGACGGTCTCCGCGACCGCCTCCGCGCCGGTCCGGTCCCGACGCTGCATCGGTACGAACACCCCGTCGGTGACGGTCAGTTGGGCCATGCCGCAGAGCACGCCGTCCGGCCCCAGCTCGATGAACCTGCGGACGCCGTGCTCGCGCAGGCAGGCCACGCCGTCGGCGAACCGGACGGTCTCCCGGACGTGGCGCACCCAGTAGTCCGGCGTGCCCAGGGTGTCGGCGTCCGCGAGGGCGCCGGTCAGGTTGGAGACGATCGCGATCCGCGGCGCCTCGAAGGCGATCGTCTCCAGCACCGCGCGGAAGTCCGCGAGCATCGGCTCCATCAGCGCCGAGTGGAAGGCGTGCGAGACCGCCAGCCGCGCGGTCCGGCGCCCCTCGGCCCGCCAGCGGGCGGCGAGTTCGTCGATCACCGCCGCGTCGCCGGAGACCACCAGGTCGGCGGGCCCGTTGACCGCGGCGACGTCGGCCCGGCCGGCCAGGACCTCGCGGACCTCCGCCTCCTCGGCCCGCACCGCGAGCATCGCGCCGCCGCCCGGCAGCGCCTGCATCAGCCGGGCCCGGGCCGCGACCAGCCGGCAGGCGTCCGCCAGCGAGAACACCCCGGCGCAGTGCGCCGCCGCGACCTCGCCGATCGAGTGCCCGAGCAGCAGGTTCGGCACCACGCCCCAGGATTCGAGCAGCCGGAAGGTGGCGACCTCGACCGCGAACAGGGCGGTCTGAGCGTAGCCGGTCAGGTTCAGGTCCACGCCGTCGGCCGCCACCTCGCGGACCGGCCGGTCCAGCGCCGGGTCCAGTTCGGCGCAGACCGCGTCGAAGGCGTCGGCGAACACCGGGAAGCGCGCGTACAGCTCCTCGGCCATGCCGGCCCGCTGGGCCCCCTGGCCGGTGAACAGGAACGCGGTGCCGCCGGGGACCGCGGTGGCGGCCGTCGTGCCGTCGAAGTCGGCCAGCCGGCCGAGGAGTTCCTTCCGGTCGTCGCCGACCAGCACCGCGCGGTGCTCCAGCGCGGCACGGGTGGTGGCGAGCGCGTGACCGGTGTCGCGCGGGTCGGCGTCCGAGTCGGCGAGGAAGGTGCGCAGCCGCTGCGCCTGGGCCCGCAGGCCGTCCCGGGTGTGGGCGGAGAGCGGCAGCAGCGCGAGCGCGGGGGTCGGGGCCCGCTCGGCCTCGACGGCCGGGGGCTGCTCGATGATGACGTGGGCGTTGGTGCCGCTGATGCCGAAGGAGGAGACGGCGGCCCGGCGCGGCCGGTCCAGCTCGGGCCAGGACCGGGCCTCGGTGAGCAGTTCCACCGCGCCGCGCGACCAGTCCACCTGCGGGCTGGGCTCGTCCACGTGCAGGGTGGCGGGCATGATCCCGTGGCGCAGTGCCTGCACCATCTTGATCACGCCGGCCGCGCCCGCGGCGGCCTGGGTGTGGCCGATGTTGGACTTGATCGAGCCGAGCAGCAGCGGGCCGTCCTCCGGCCGTCCCTGACCGTACGTGGCCAGCAGCGCCTGGACCTCGATCGGGTCGCCCAGCACCGTGCCGGTGCCGTGGCCCTCGACCAGGTCGACGTCCCGGGTGGACAGGCCCGCGTTGACCAGCGCCTGCCGGATCACCCGCTGCTGCGCGGGGCCGTTGGGCGCGGTGAGGCCGTTGGAGGCGCCGTCCTGGTTGACCGCGCTGCCCCGGATCACCGCGTGCACGCGGTGGCCCTCGCGCCGGGCGGTGGAGAGCCGCTCGACCAGCAGCAGGCCGACGCCCTCGCCCCAGCCCGTTCCGTCGGCGGCGCCCGCGTAGGAGCGGCAGCGTCCGGTCGAGGAGAGCCCGCCCTGGCGGTCGAACTCGCCGAAGGCCGCCGGGGAGACCATCACCGTGACGCCGCCGGCCAGGGCCTGCTCGCACTCGCCGCGCTGCACCGCCTGCACGGCCAGGTGCAGGGCGACCAGCGAGGAGGAGCAGGCGGTGTCGACGGTGACGGCGGGCCCTTCGAGGCCGAAGGTGTACGCGACCCGGCCGGAGATGACGCTGTTGGCGGTGCCGGACAGCAGGTGCCCCTCGGCGCCCGCCAGCCCGAGGCCGCCGGTGCCGTAGCCGGAGTTGGACGCTCCGGCGAACACGCCGATCTGCGCGCCCTGGACGGAGCGCGGGTCCAGCCCCGCCGATTCGAGGACCTCCCAGGCGGCCTCCAGCAGCAGCCGCTGCTGGGGGTCCATGGCCAGCGCCTCGCGCGGGGAGATGCCGAACAGCGCCGCGTCGAAGCCGGTCGCCCCGGCGACGAAGCCGCCCTGCCGGGCGTACGAGCCCTCGTCGTCGGCGAGGTCCCAGCCGCGGTCGGCGGGGAAGCCGGTGACGCCGTCCTCGCCCTCGGACACCAGCCGCCACAGGTCGTCGGGGGACTCCACCCCGCCGGGGTAGCGGCAGCTCATGCCGACGATCACGACCGGGTCGTCGTCGGCGGCGACGGCGGCCGCGGCACGGGTGGGCGCCGCCGGCGCGTCCGGCTCGTCGAACAGTTCGCCGAGCAGGTACGCGGCCAGGGCGGTCGGCGTCGGGTGGTCGAAGACCAGGGTGGCGGGCAGCCGGAGGCCGGTCTCCGCGTTCAGCAGGTTGCGCAGTTCGACGGCGGTCAGCGAGTCGAAGCCGAGGTCGCGGAAGACCTGCTCGGGGTCGACCGCCTCGGCGGTGCGGTGGCCCAGCACGGCGGCCGCGCGCTCCCGGACCAGGTCCACCAGCACCTGGTGGCGCTGACCGGCGGGCCCGGCGGTGAGCCGCTGCCGCAGCGCGGTGCCCAGCTCGAAGTCGGAGCCCTCCCCCTCGACCGGCGGCGCCGCCTCGGGCAGGTCGGCCAGCAGCGGGCTGGGTCGGCCCAGGGTGAAGGCCGGGGCGAACAGCCCCCAGTCGACGTCGGCGACGGTCACGCAGCCCTCGCCGTGGTCCACGGCCCGCGCCAGGGCGCGGACGGCGAGGGCCGGGTCGAGCGCGTTCAGCCCGCGGCGGCGCAGGAAGTCGGCCGCCTCGCCGCGGGCGGCCATCCCGGCCTCGGCCCAGGGGCCCCAGGCGATCGAGGTGCCGGACAGGCCGCGGCTGCGGCGGTTGTCGACCAGCGCGTCCAGGTGGGCGTTGCCGGCCGCGTAGGCGGCCTGGCCGCCGCTGCCCCAGGTCGCCGCGATCGAGGAGAAGGTGACGAACAGGTCCAGGCCGTCGGTGAGTTCGTCGAGGTGTGCGGCGCCGGCCGCCTTGCCGTCGACGACGGCGGCCAGGTCGGCGGGGCGCAGTTCCTCGATCGGGCCGTGCGCCGCGACGCCGGCGGCGTGCACCACGCCGGTCAGCGGGAGGTCGGCCGGGATCCGCGCGAGCACCGCGGCCAACGCCTCCCGGTCCGCGACGTCGCAGGCCTCGACGGTCACCCGGGTGCCGGTGGCGGTCAGCTCGGCGACCAGGTCCTCGGCGCCCGGTGCGGCGGCGCCGCGCCGGGCGAGCAGCAGCAGGTGCGGCGCTCCGCGTTCGGCCAGCCAGCGGGCGACGGCCGCGCCCAGGGCGCCGGTGCCGCCGGTGACCAGCACCGTGCCCGAGGGGGTCCACGGCCGTTCGGCGGTCCGGGCCGGCTCCGGGCGGGTCAGCCGGCGTCCGTAGCCGGCGGAGCCGCGCACGGCGACCTGGTCCTCGCCCGTGGCGCCGGCCAGCACCGCGGCGAGCCGGGCGCCGGCCCGGGCGTCCAGGGTGGCCGGAAGGTCGATCAACCCGCCCCAGCGGTCCGGGAGTTCCAGGGCGGCGACGCGGCCGAGCCCCCACACCCGGGCCGCCGACGGGTCGCTCGGCGGGTCGAACCGGCCCACCGAGACGGCGCCGGAGGTGAGCAGCCACAGCGGTGCGTCGATGCCCGCCTCGCCGAGGCCCTGGACGGTCGCCAGCGCCTCGGCGGCCGGGTCGGCGCCGGCCGGCAGCGCGACCACGCCGGCCAGGCCGGCCGGGTCGGCCGTCGGCCACGCCCCGGGGGCGCAGCGCAGGACGGTGGCGCCGGCGGCCCGCAGGGCCTGCTCGACGGCCTCCGCCCGCCCGTCCTCGGGGTCGGCGGACAGCAGCCAGTCGCCGGTGAGCGGGGCGGTGTCGCCGAGGCCCGTCAGCGGCTTCCAGGTGACCTGGTAGCGCCACGAGTCGACGGTCGACTCCTGCCGCTGCGAGCGCCGCCAGGCGGCCAGCGCGGGGACCACCTCGTCCAGCAGGCCGGGGGCCTCCTCCAGCTTCAGGGTGGTGGCCAGCTCGGTGAGGTCCGCGCGCTCCACCGCCGCCCAGAACCGGACGTCCTGGTCCGAGGCCTCGCGCGGCGGGCCGACCGGCGCCGCCATGCTCTGCGGCCAGTAGCGCTCGCGCTGGAAGGCGTACGTCGGCAGCTCCACCCGGCGGCCCTCGGGCAGCACGGTGCGCCAGTCGACCTCGACGCCGGCCGTCCAGATCCGGGCCAGTGCGGTCAGCGCCGACTCGGCGTCGTCCCGGTCGCGACGCAGCAACGGGGCGAACACGCCCTCGGAACCGGCCTGTTGGGCCATCCCGCAGAGCACGCCGTCCGGGCCGAGCTCGACGAAGCGGGTCACGCCCCGGGCGGCCAGGCAGGCGGCGCCGTCGGCGAACCGGACGGCCTCGCGCACGTGCCGCACCCAGTACTCCGGGGTGGTGAGCAGGTCGGGCGCGGCGACGGCTCCGGTCAGGTTGGAGACGATCGCGATCCGGGGGCGGGCGAAGGAGACCGTCTCCAGCACCGCGCGGAAGTCCGCGAGCATCGGCTCCATCAGGGCGGAGTGGAACGCGTGCGAGACCGTCAGCCGGCTCGTCCTGCGGCCCTCGGCCGCCCAGCGGGCGGCCAGTTCGTCGATCACCTCCGCGGTGCCGGAGACCACGACCGAGGACGGCCCGTTGACCGCCGCGACGTCGGCGCGTCCGGCGATCGCCTCGACGGCCTCGGCCTCGGTGGCCCGGACGGCGAGCATCGCGCCGCCGGACGGCAGCGCCTGCATCAGCCGGCCGCGCGCGGCCACCACGGCGCAGGCGTCCGCGAGCGTGAGGACGCCCGCGCAGTGCGCCGCGGCGAGTTCGCCGACGGAGTGGCCGAGCAGGAAGTCGGGGGCCACGCCCCAGGATTCGAGCAGCCGGAAGCCCGCGACCTCGACGGCGAACAGGCCGGCCTGGGTCCACATCGTCAGGTCGAGGCCGCGGCCGGTGAAGACCGCGTCCTTGACCGATCCGTCGAGGTGGCGGTCCAGTTCGGCGCAGACGGCGTCGAAGGCCTCGGCGAAGGCGGGGAAGGCCTCGTACAGCCCGCGGCCCATCGCCGCGCGCTGCGAGCCCTGGCCGGTGAACAGGAAGGCGCAGCGGCCCTCGCCCACCACGCCGGTCACCGCCGCGGCCGGGTCGCCCCCGGCGAGCGCGTCCAGGCCCGGGAGGAGGTCGCCGAGGACCACCGCGCGGTGGTCCAGGCCCGCGCGGGTGGTGGCGAGCGACCAGGCGAGGTCGACGGGGTCGGGCGCCTCGGTCTCGGCGAGGTGGGCGCGCAGTCGGCTTGCCTGGGCGCGCAGCCCGGCCGCGCCCTTGCCGGAGAGCGGCCACAGCGGCGGCCGGCCGGCGGCGGGCACCGAAGGGGCCGGGGCGGCCTGGGCGGCCGGCTCGGTGCCGGCGTCCGGCCCGGCCTCGCCCTCGGCCTGCGGCTCGGCGGGCGCGGGCGCCGCCTCGATGATCACGTGCGCGTTGGTGCCGCTGATGCCGAACGAGGAGACGCCGGCCCGGCGGGGGTGGTCGGTCTCCGGCCACGACCGGGCCTCGGTGAGCAGCTCGACGCCGCCCTCGCTCCAGTCCACGTGCGGGGTGGGCGCGTCCACGTGCAGGGTGGCCGGCAGCAGGCCGTGGTGGATCGCCTGCACCATCTTGATCACACCGGCCACGCCGGCCGCGGCCTGGGTGTGCCCGATGTTGGACTTGACCGAGCCCAGCCACAGCGGACCGCCCTCGGCACGCTCCCGCCCGTACGTGGCGAGCAGGGCCTGGGCCTCGATCGGGTCGCCGAGCCGGGTGCCGGTGCCGTGCGCCTCGACCGCGTCCACGTCGGCCGGGGAGAGCCCCGCGCCGGCCAGCGCCTGACGGATCACCCGCTGCTGGGACGGGCCGTTGGGGGCCGTGAGGCCGTTGGAGGCACCGTCCTGGTTGACGGCGCTGCCGCGCACCACGGCGAGCACCGGGTGCCCCAGCCGCTGGGCGTCGGAGAGCCGTTCGACCATCAGCAGGCCGACGCCCTCGCCCCAGCCGGTGCCGTCGGCGCCCTCGGCGAAGGCCTTGCAGCGCCCGTTGCCGGCCAGGCCGTCGAGGCGGCTGAACTCCGCGAAGACGCTCGGCGAGGACATCACCGTGACGCCGCCGGCCAGCGCCAGCTCGCAGTCGCCCGCGCGCAGCGCGTGGACGGCCAGGTGCAGGGCGACCAGGGAGGAGGAGCAGGCCGTGTCGACGGTGACGGCCGGGCCCTCCAGGCCCAGCGCGTACGCGACCCGGCCGGACACCACGCTGGCCGCGTTGCCGATGGCCAGGTGGGTGGCGGCGCCCTCGGGCAGGGAGTGGGCGCCCTCGGCGTAGCCGGAGGCGGAGGCGCCGACGAAGACGCCGACCCGGTTGCCGGAGAGCGAGCGCGGGTCGATCCCGGCCCGTTCCACGACCTCCCAGGCGGATTCCAGCAGCAGCCGCTGCTGCGGGTCCATGGCCAGCGCCTCGCGCGGGGAGATGCCGAACAGCGCGGCGTCGAACTCGGCGACCCCGTCGACGAATCCGCCCTCGTCGGCGTAGCCGGACCCGGCCGGCCAGCCGCGGTCCTCGGGGAAACCGGTGATGGCGTCACCGCCGCGGGTCACCAGCCGCCACAGGTCGGCCGGCGAGCTCACGCCGCCCGGGTAACGGCAGGCCATCGCGACGATCGCGATGGGCTCGCGCTCGCGCATCTCCGCCACCTGGAGCTGACGACGTGTGCGCCGGAGATCGGCCGTCACCCGCTTCAGGTATTCGAGATACTTTTGCTCTTCCCCCACGCTGATCAACCCCTACTCCCGGCCGGCGGTGGACCGCAGCCGGTACCGATTACCCGTGAGACCGCAGCGTTTCGCATCCTAGGGAGAGAATCCCCGCGCGATACCCCTAGCCGACCCCAGAAAAAAGGACATCAGATGGCACGGGCCGTTCCGGGCCGTTCGCCGTCGGAGCGGGAACCGCATTCGCGCGGTTCCCGCTCCGTTATTCGCTCCGGAAACCCGCGCCGCCGGGGCGGCGCGGCTCCCGTCCCGTCGTTCAGCCGGTCCGCAGCGAGGTCTGCCCCGGTGCCGCGGCGTTCACCAGGGCGGCCAGGTTGCCGACGCCCTGCTGGTTCGCGTAGAGCATCTGGTGGGCCTCGCCGATCTGGTCGAAGGTGCCGCACCAGGTGATGCACGGGTCGAGCCGGCCGTCCGCCATCAGCCCGATGACCGCGCGGTTCTCCCGGGTGTTCGAGGCGTGCGAGCCCTGGAGGCGCTTGCTGCGCATCCACAGGTAGCGCAGGTCGAGGTCGCCGTTGTAGCCGCTGGTGCCGCCGCAGAGCACGACCATGCCGCCGTTCTCGCAGACGAACAGCGAGGTCGGCAGGGTGTCCTCGCCGGGGTGCTCGACGACGATCTTCGGGTTGCGGCGCTCCCCGAGGATCTCCCAGATCTTCGCGCCGAACCGGCGGGCCTCCGCCGTCCAGGCCCGGCCGGCCGCCTCGTCGTCGAGGTCCGGCAGCCGACCCCAGTGGGTGAACTCCCGGCGGTCGATCACGCCCGCGGCGCCGAGGTCCAGGCAGAACTGGACCCGGTCCGGGTTGGAGACCACGGCGATCGGGATGCCGCCGAGCAGCTTCACGATCTGGATGGCCGCCGAGCCGACGCCGCCGGAGCCGCCCCAGATCAGCACCGGGTCGCCCGGGCGGACGTCGTGCGGGGCCCAGCCGGTCAGCTGCCGGTAGGCGGTGGCGCCGGTGACCAGGTAGCCGCCGGCGTCCTCCCAGGACAGGTTGGCCGGCTTGCGGTGGAGCTGGTGCTCGCGCACCACGGTGTACTGGGCGAAGGAGCCGTAGTTCGTCTCGTAGCCCCAGGCCCGCAGCGACTTCGAGGCGATCGGGTCGACGCCCGTGCGGACGTCCTCCGCCGTCTCGTCCCAGGTCGCTCCGGAAAGGATGACCTCGTCGCCGACCTTGAACTGCTTGACGCCCTCGCCGACGGCCCAGACGACTCCGGAACCGTCGCTGCCGCCGATGTGGAAATCCTCCTTCTCGCCGAGCAGCCGCTGTCTCATCGCGATGACGTCGATGGGTTCGCCGAGCGACGCCCAGACGTTGTTGTAGTTGATTCCGGCGGCCATGACGTACACCAGCACTTCGCCGTAACCGGGCTCCGGCACGTCGACGACCTCGGTCTGCATCGCCTTGAGGGGCTCGCCGAAGCGGTCCTGCCGGATGACGGTCGCGTACATCTGCTCGGGCACGAGGCCGAGCGGCGGAATCTCACCGAGTTCGTAGAGCGACTTGGACACGAACGACTCCTCTGGGCAGTTTTCCGGGATTTCCGAGGACCGGCTCGCAGAGCAGCTCTAGAACCGGTTCGAAACCGGCTGCCCTTCAACACGGTCGATTCGCGTGGATGAATGACGCGGCGGAACTTCGCGTGGACGGATGACGCGGAGGAACGGCGGAGCGGTCAGCCGAGCCTGGTGCGGATCCGGTCGACGACGGTGTTGGCGTGGGCGTTGAGGTAGAAGTGGCCGCCGCGGAAGACTTCGAGCTCGAACGGGCCCGAGGTGTGCTCGGCCCACTTCCGGGCCTCGTCCACGGTGACCTTCGGGTCGTCGTCGCCGACCAGGGCGAGGACCGGCGCGGTGAGCGCGGCACCGGGGGTGGGGCGGTAGGTCTCGGCGGCGCGGTAGTCGCTGCGCAGCACCGGGAGGACCATCCGCACCATCTCCTCGTCGTCGAGGAGGTTGTTGTCGGTGCCGTCCAGCCGCTTGATCTCGGTGAGCAGGCCCTGGTCGTCGAGCTGGTGGAACCGCTCGTCGCGGTGGGCGCCGGGGGCGCGCCGCCCGGAGGCCCACACCGTGTGCGGCACGATGCCGAGGTCCTCCAGCCGCAGCGCCAGCTCGAACGCCACGGAGGCGCCCATGCTGTGGCCGAACAGCGACAGCGGGCGGTCGGCCCACGGCTTGACGACGTCGACCAGCAGGTCGGCCAGTTCCTGCACGGATTCCACGCAGGGCTCCTGGCGCCGGTCCTGACGGCCGGGGTACTGCACCGCGAGGACGTCGACCTGCGGCGACAGCGCGCGGGACACCGGGAAGAAGTAGCTCGCGGACCCGCCCGCGTACGGCAGGCAGATCAGCCGGTGCCGGGCCTCGGGCGCGGGGTGGTAGCGGCGCACCCACAGATCGTCGATAGCTGCCATGGTGACTGGAATCCCTCCGGCGGTCGGCGTGGTGGGACCGCGACACCGGTGAGGCACCGCCCGCGGACCTGCGGGACCGCGCGTCTCACCTTGATCCGCGGGCGGGAGCGCACGAGGGTTCGTGGCCGGCTCCGGTCGCCCGCTGTCCTGTCGGGACCTCAACGGCTCCTACCGTGACCGGCCCGGCCCGGCCCGACAACCCCTAGCCGCACGGCGCGGGCGCACGCGCGCGTGGTCCTGCGGCCGCCCTGGTAGGGGATGCCCGCCGGCGCCCGGCACCTTCCCGGGCCGCTGGAGCGCGGCGGCCGCGCGGGCGGTCGGGTCGCGCCGGGGCACGCCCTATGTCGGCGGCGCCGTCGGGGCAAGGGCGCCTCGTCGGACCGGGGGGGAGGTTAGGGGGCGGTGCCCGGCCAACTTTAGGGGTGCCGGCCGGCGGAACCGATCGAACCGGACGCGCTGATTCCACCGGTGGAACCGCCGCCGGCGCCCGGCCGGGGAATCCCCGGGGCCGGCGGTGGGACCTGCGGGCCTGGCAGGCAGAACGTGTGCGGAACGAACGCCTCCGATCCGTTCCGGCACCACCGAAAAGCCCCCGGGCCCTCCGTCCCATCGGATATGCGCACCGATCCGGAATGCGCCGTCACGTTTCGGCCATCACGGAGAAGTGGAACGGCTGATTCAGTTTCACCGCACCGGTGACTTAACGATCCGGGCCGGAGACCCGCAGCCGGCGCAGGGCGTGATGGACCAGCAGGTGCCCCCAGACCTCCTGCTCGACCCCCTCGGGCGAGCGCGAGCGCAGCACCCGCACGGCCTCCAGCTGATCGGCCGCCAGGTCCCGCAGGGCCCTCGCCCCCGACCTCCACGCGCCGTGCAGCGCGGCCAGCTCCGCGGCGGGGGCCCGCCCCGGGTCGAGGATCGTGGTGAGCAGCCGGCCCGGCTCCCCCGCCGAGGGGTCCTCGACCACCCGCACCACCGGCGCCCCCGCCGACCCCGTCGACCGGCCCGACCCGCCACCGCCGCGACCGCCCCCGTCGGCGGCGAACCCGGACAGGAACGAGCCGTCGCCCAGCAGCTGACGCACCGGCAGCACCGCGTCCGGACCGACCCGCCACAGCAGGTCCGCCCCGCCGGCCGAGGCGTCCCGCCACACCGCCGGAGCGTCGAACCCGCCCTGGTCGGCGAGCAGCAGGTCCCCGCCGCCGAGGCGGTCGAAGAGGCCCCGGGCCAGGTTCGGCACGGCGGCCGCCGACGGGCCGGTGGCCGCCGCGGCGACCGCGCCGGTGCCGCACTCGACCAGGGCCGCCAGCCGCACCCGCGGGTACCCGCCCCCGGGCTCCGGCGGTCCGAAGTACGCCACGTTCTCGGCACTGTCCGGCACCTCGATCGCCGCGCCCTCGACGGCGACCAGGCGCCGCCCCCGGTACCGGACACCCCCCACCTGCCCGACCTGCCCGGCCCGCCCGACCTGCCCGGCCCGCCCGGCCTGCCCGGCCCGCCCGGCCTCCTCGACCGCCGCCGACCGGACGACCTCGGCGAACAACTCCCTGAACGGCTCCGCCCCCAGCTTCACCCGGGCCCGCGAGATCGCCGCCGTACTGGGCACCTGCCCCGGCGCCGTGCAGCGCCCCGCCCAGGCCAGTCCCCGGACGAGCTTGCGGGCGACCTCCTGGTAGCCGTGGCCCGGGAACAGACACATCGCCAGGACCAGGTAGACCGTCACCTTCGGCGTCAGCAGGCGGTTCCGCTGCCCCTCCCGCCCGCACCGGGCCACCACCCGCTCCACCAGCTCCGGCGGGAACGACCCGGTCAGCAGCCCGACCGCGATGCGGTCGGGCAGTCCCCCGCCCGGTTCCGGGCCGAACTGCCCTGGTCGCGACATCCGACACCTCCTGAAACCACGCTACACGCACGATGCTTAAGTCACCGGTGTTGCGCTGAACGGAGTCCCTAGCGTTCGCCGTTGAAGTTCGCCTAGGGTGAAAGTAGATGCAAACCCGGGCACTCGGTCCCGCCGGCGTTCCCCTCGCGCTGTGTACACCGTGCATCTGAGTGATCACGCAACGTCATGGAGGCTCAAGGCAAAACGGGGGAGTCAGCCTTTCCGTTGCGGTGGATGCAAGGCTTTTACACAACAACTCGGAGGCATTCTTGCTGATTCGAGCCGAACAGCATGAAGCGTTGGAGTATTTACTGGACCTGTTCGAGGGACTGTCCTGCGGGAACGGTCGGGTGGTCCTCGTCAGCGGAACCCTGGGAAGTGGTAAGACCCAACTTCTGCACGATTTCTCGGCGCTGGCGGCAAAAGAAGGAGCACTGGTCCTCCAGGCGACCGGTTCGCGGGCGGAACGGGATCTCCCCATGGGGGTCATCGAGCAGCTGCTGCGCTGCGCCGAACTGCCGAACGAACTCGCCGCGGAAATATCCGCCCTGGTCGCGGAGGCGTTCGGCGACCACCTGGAACCCGACCACCGTTTCGAACGGCCGCAGGCCGTCGAGAACGAGACCATCCGTCGGCTCTGCAACGTCCTCCTGGGCGCCTGCGAGGGCCGGTCCGTGGTGGTCGGCATCGACGACGTGCACTTCGCGGACACCGCCTCGCTCCAGGCGCTGCTCTACCTCCAGCGCCGCATGCGCCCCCAGCGCATGCTCATGGTGCTCAACGAGTGGGACCGGCCGCAGCCCACACTGCCGCTGTTCCGCGCCGAGGTGACCCGCGCGCCGCACAGCAGGGTCCAGCTCAAGCCGATGTCCGAGGACACCGTCCGCACCATCCTGGAACGGACCCCGGACCACTCGATCGCGCCGCGACTCGCCCCGGCCGTCCACCGGCTGAGCGGGGGCAACCCGATCCTGGTCCACGCCCTGATCGAGGACAACCACCTCGACGCCACCCACGACCGGTCCCGGCCCGACGACCTGCCGCGCGTCGGCCGGTCCTTCGAAATGGCCGTCCTGGCCTGCCTCTACCGCTGGGAACCGCAGATCCTCGCGGTCGCCAGCGGCATGGCCGTCCTGCGCGAGCACGCCTCCCCGGCGCTGCTCGGCCGGCTGCTCGACCTCGACCAGCGGTGCGTCGGGCACGCGTTGGAGATCCTCACCAACGCCGGCCTGACCGCCGGCGACGAGTTCCGTCACCCGAACGTCGCGGCCGCCGTGCTCGCCTCGCTCTCGCGCACCGAGCAGACCACGCTGTACACCCGGGCGACGAAGCTCCGGCGCGACCTGGGCATGGCCACCACGGTCATCGCCGCCCAGATCGTCGCCGCGGGCGAGGCCGACGGCGACTGGACCGTACCGATCCTCACCGACGCCGCGGAGCAGGAGCTGGCCGAGGGGAAGACCTCGACCGCACACCTCTACCTCAACCTGGCGCTGGCCGCGGCCAACGACGACCAGCACCTGGCCACCCTGCGCACCTACGTCCACTCCACCTGGCAGACCAACCCCAGCGCGGTCGCCCCGCACACCAGCGCGCTGCGCGAGGCCCTGGTGGAGGGCAAGCTCACCGGCAAGGACGTCGTCGCGCTGATCCGGGCGCTGCTGTGGCGGGGAGACCTCACCACCGTCTCCACCGTCCTCGCGGAGGCGAAGCGCTCGCACCTCACCCTCGGGCACGAGGACGGCGTCGAACTCCTGCACGTCTTCCACTGGTTCTTCGGCCCGTCCTTCACCCGGTCCTGGAACCTCGACGAGCTCTGCGGCACCGGGAGCGGGGGCGCCTGCCTGCCCGCGGCCGCGGAGGCGATCGGGGTCTTCTCCCGGGTCTGGGCCCGGGGCGGCGACGCGGAGAGCGCCTCGCTCGCCGAACGCGTCCTGTCCTCCTGCCGGGTGGACGGGATGCCACTGGAAGCGATCACCACGGCGATCCTCGCCCTCGCCGACGGGGACCAGCCCGGCCGGGCCCTGCTCTGGTGCGACGAGCTGATCGGCCACGCCACCCGTCGGGGTGCGACCACCTGGCTGGCCCAGCTCAAGGCGGCCCGGGCCGACGTGTGCCTGCGCGACGGGGACCCCGAGACCGCCGCCGAACTCGCCTCGGACGCCCTGTCGTTGGCGGGCGAGGAGAACTGGGGGGTGTCGATCGGCTACCCGCTGTCGGTGCTCATCCAGGCCCACCTCGCGCTGGGCCGGACGGACGACGCCGCCAAGGAGGCCGGCCGGGAGGTCCCGAGCGCCATGTTCGAGACCGTGATGGGCATCCGCTACCTGCACGCCCGCGGCCGGCTCGCCCTGGCGGCCGGGCGGACCACGGAGGCGCTCGACGACCTCCGGACCTGCGCCCGTCGGCTCAGGGTCTGGCAACTGGACATCCCCGCCCTGATCCCGCTGACCGCCAGCCTGGTCGAGGCCACCTTCCAGGCCGGTGACCCGGTCGCCGCCCGGGACCTGGCGGCAAGTCAGCTGCGGGAACCGTCCCTGGACGACCGCACCCGCGGCGCCCTGCTCCGGATCCTGGCCGACCACGACGGGGGCCGGGAGAAGCCCGCCCTGCTGCAGGAGGCCGTCGACCGCCTGCGGACGCCCGGCGACCGGCTCGAACCGGCCCGGACGGAGGCGGGGACCCAGCGGATCCGGGCCGGATTCGCCCCGGCCGTGGAACACGGGCGGTCCGTCGGCGACGGGTTCGGGCCCGACGAGGAACCACGCGCGGACCCGCTCACCGACACCGGGCTCGGGGACTGCGGCGACCGCCGCCCGGCCGAGGACGGCCCGCGCGAGGACGACGAGCCGGCGCTCCCGCTGGGACCGCCCCCGGCGACCACCCCGGGTGGGGCGGTGGGCTCGCTGCTCACCGGCCTCAGCCGGGCCGAGCTCCGGGTGGCGAAACTGGCGGCCGAGGGCGACAGCAACCGGGAGATCAGCGACAAGCTCTGGATCACCGTCAGCACGGTGGAACAGCACCTGACGCGCATCTACCGCAAGCTGAGCCTGAGCGGCCGGGCCGGCCTGGCGAGCCTGCTCCGCTCGGAGCTGCTCCCGGGCGAGGTCGCCGTCTTCCGCGACGCACCCGGCGGCCCCGCCGACCGGGTCGGACCCGAAGTCGGCTTCCACGCCGTGGAGATGGCGTGCCGCGCCGCCTCCTCCGCGGATGCGCTGAAGGCCGTCGGCAACACGGCCGGCCTGGGCGCCGACGGAGTCGCCGTCGGCTGACACCGACCAGGGCGGTGCCACCGAGCGGATCGGTGGCACCGCCCTCCGCGTCGACGGGGTGCGGCGGCGCGCCCGCCGCTCAGGTGGCGGACAGCCGGCCGCGCACCCACGCGGGGTCCGGGTTGGTGTGCGGCCGGCCGTCCACGACGACGGTCGGCACGGTCTCGTTGCCGTCGTTGGCCGCCCGTACGACCGCCGCCGCCTCCGGGTCGCTCCAGATGTCGACCCAGTGCAGCCGCCGGGCCGACCGGCCGAGCCGAAAACGCAGCCGCAGGCAGTACTTGCAGCCCGGCCGCCAGTACACCACCGGCCGGCCGTCGGCCGCGCTGCGGCGCTGCGCCTCGGCCGCGCCGAGCGACTTCGGGAAGACCAGCGGCGAGTTCACGGCCGCGAGCCCGACGAACGGCACCAGGAACAGGACGGCCACCCCGCCGTTCCCTTCGAGGGCCGGGCCGCTCGCGACGGCCGCACCGCCGAGCACCAGCAGCAGCGGCAACATCCACACACGCATCATGGCGCCCCAGGCTATCCGGCCGCTTCCGACCCGTCAGACCCCCCGCCTGGACGGGGCGGCCCGGGCGGGGCGCTTCCGTTCGTGGTCCACCGTCTCGGCGACCCGCAGCGCGACCTCCTCGGGCTTCTCGTGCTCCCAGAAGCGGAGCACCGTCCAGCCCTCGTCCCGCAGGTGCTCCGTCGTCTCGGTGTCGCGCTCGATGTTGCGGCCCAGCTTGGTCCGCCACCATTCGGCGTTGCTCCTGGGGTGCGTGGCGTGCTGCGGGCACCCGTGCCAGAAACAGCCGTCGAGGAAGACCGCCACCTTCGGCCCCGGGAAGAGGATGTCCACCGTACGGCGAGGCATGCCCGGCACCGGCCGCTGGACACGGTAGCGGTACCCGCCGGCATGGAGCAGACGGCGGACGGCCAGCTCCTGGGCGGTGTCCCGCGATGCCTGTCGGCTCATGCGGGCGGAGACGGCGGGTGTGGACGGTACCGGCGACATGCTGCCATTCTCGTCCACCCGTCCGACAGTCGTACGCGGCCAGGGAGAGGCCGGTCGCCCGCCGCCGCCCCTCGGCTTCCCCGCTCAGGCGAGGTCGCGCACCCGGCGGATCGAACCGGCCAGCAGGATCGCCGGGCCGGCCAGGCTGCACACCGCCAGCAGGAGCAGCGCCGTGCGCGGGCCCCAGGCCGTGGAGGCGGCCCCGGCCAGCACCGCGCCGACCGGGATGGCGCCCCAGGAGACGAACCGGACGGTGGCCATCACCCTGGGCAGCAGCTCCGGCGGGGTGTGGGTCTGCCGGTGGGTGCGGGTGACGATGCTGGTGACCACCACTCCCGCCGAGAAGCCCGCGTTGCCGACGGCGAACACCAGCGCCGCCCAGCCGGAGCCGGCCGCCGGGAGCAGGAAGGTGAAGAGCGCGGCGGTCAGCGCCGACCTCCGCAGGGCGCCGCCGCTGCCGATCCGGGAGACCACCCGGGGTGTGAGGGCGGCGCCGATCAGGCTGCCCAGGCCGCCGGTGGCCATCAGGGCGCCGACGGCGGCGGCCGGCGCGCCGAGGGTGTCGACCAGGAACACCGGGGTGAGTGTCATCAGCCCGCCGGCGACGAAGTTGACCGCGGTGGCATCGGCGGCGCACGGCCCGATCACCGGGTGCCGGGTGACGAAGTGCCAGCCCTCGCGGATCTGTTCCCGCATCCCCGCGCCGGCCGGGCGGGCGACGGCGGACCGTTCCGCGCGCGGCAGGCTGCGCAGCAGGGCCGCCGAGACCAGGTAGCTGACCGCGTCCAGCACCATCGCGGCCGCGCCGCCGACGAGTTGGACCAGCACCCCGCCGAGCGAGGGGCCGGCCAGCTCGGTCGCGGCGCTGCTGCCGGAGAGCAGGCTGTTGCGGGCGGTCAGCTCCTCCCTGGGGACGATGGAGGGCAGGAAGGTGGAGTTGCCGACGTCGAAGACCACGCTCGCCAGCCCGACCAGCAGCGCGACCGCCACCAGGTGCGGCAGGCCGAGGCCGCCCAGCGCGGCCGCCACCGGAACCGAGGCCACGGCCAGCCCGCGCACCAGGTCCGTCACCACCTGGGTGCCGCGCAGCGGGAGCCGGTGGACCAGGACGCCGGCCGGCAGTCCGACCAGCAGCCACGCCAGGTACCCGGCGCCGGTGATCAGGCCGACCTGCCAGGCCGTCGCGTGCAGGGTGAGCACGGCGATCAACGGCAGGGCGACACTGGTCACCTGGTCCCCGAGCCGGCTGACCAGCGATCCCGTCCAGTAGCGCCAGAACACTCCTGCCGAAGTCCGGCGTCGCGCCTCGTGCTCCGCTCCCCGGTCCGCCGCGACCGCTGTCCGCGTCGTCACATCCACCATCGGGCCCACCCCTTCTGTCGCAACCTGTCCACTGCAGCGGACCGGGCGTCAGCCGCCGCGTCCTCACCGACCGCCTCAAGGCGCCGGTCGCCGCCGGGGTGCTGGAGAAGCGGCCCGCCGCGTGCACGGCCGGACCGACCACCGGCTGCCCGAGCCGGAACTCCCCGCCGCCACAGGCGAGTCGACCGACCCCGTGGCACCCGGCGCCACCTGGACGGTGACCGCCGCGCCGCGCCTGCCGACCTTCCGGGCGGCGGGCGTCGACCGGCTCAAGGCGGCTCGCCCTCGTACTGGACGCCACCCGCACTGTCCGCGGGGTCCTCTGTCCGGTGATCGAGCCGGCGGGATCGGTCGAGGACGCCCTCGCCCCGATCGACGGGCTCGCACCACAGTGATGGCAGGCCGCAACCGGCCCGCCCCGACGCACCGGGCGTCCGCACAGCCGCCCGGGTCCTGACGTGCCCCTGCCCAACTCAGCCGACGCCCACACCCCGGGGGGCCAAACGCGCCACGGCCGCACCACGGCGCCCCGGCCGGTCGCCCCGGCCCCGCCCCGGCCGGCTCCCGGCCGGCTCCGCCGGAGGACTACCCGGAGGACTCGCTTCCAGATTGTGACGTGCCCCTGTCTAGTTCGTTCCCGTCCTGGTGTGGTGGGATGAGGCCTCACGGGGATGAACCGCTGACGGGGGTGTGTACTGGTGCGGAGTGGATGGCTGCGGGAGCTGGACGGGGACGCGGCGCGCCTGACGGCCGTGGGGCTGGTGCGGCTGGGGGCACAGGACTGGCTGAGTACGGAGGCCGGGGAACCGGCCTGGATGGGCGGACTGCGGGCGGCCTCGTTCGCCGATGCCTGGCTGGCGTTCGGCGACGGACCCGCGTCCGGACTGCGGGTGCCCGCGCCGGCGCTCCTGCGGGCCCTGGTGGCCCGGGCCGCGGAGCTGGTGCTGCGCTCCTGCCGGGAGGACGGGCCGGCGGCGCTGGAATGGCTGGGGCAGCGCTCGGCGGAGGCTCGTGAACAGGCGCAGCGCGAGGGCGCCTCGCACCCGGCCGAGCCCTGTGCGCTGACCCTGGTGTGGCACGGCGTCCAGGCGCTGACCGCCGAGGACGGGCCGTGCCACGCCCGCCGGATCGAGGAGCGCGGCGAGGCGTACGTACGGGAGCGGCACCGCCGCCAGGACACCCTGGCGCTGGTGCTGTGCTGCACCCGGATCGCCGCGGCCGCGCTGGTGGAGCTGTGCGAGGGCGATCCGGAACGGGTCGGCGGGTGGCTGGAACAGGACGCGGCGCGTTCCATGCCGCGCGACGGCCGGGTGCCGCTGTGGGTGCCGGGCCGGCCCGCTCTGCCGGCCGGCTGAGCGCGCCCGCCCTGGTGGGGCCGGCCCCGGCGCCTAGCCGAGCAGGGCCCCCCCAAGGCACCGACAAGGCCCTCTAGGGGTTTTTAACCACCCCGGTGACTTCCTTCCTTCCCAGCCCCCCCGACGGCCCCGTCA
>NZ_JBHVJT010000001.1:24297-83492 GCF_042798815.1 Kitasatospora sp. NPDC057738
TTGTTTTTCTCGCGCGGGTGCCTCTCTCCCCTCCCTCCTCACCTTCCCCCCCCCCCCCTCCCGCCCCCCCCCCCCCCGCCCCCCGATCCCCCCTCCCCCCCCCAGGGCCGCGAACAGGCCCGTCAGGCCGCGTCGAGCAGCCGGGCGACCTCCGTCATGGCCGGCCCCAGCGGCAGGTCGAGCCGGAGCGCGGCGAGTTCGTCGCCGCGCGTCGGCCCCTGGTTGACGATCGCGACCGGCAGCCGCGACCGGGCGGCGCGGCGCACGAAGCGCAGCCCGGACAGCACCGCCAGCGAGGAGCCGAGGACCACCAGCGAACTGGCCGCGTCGACCAGTTCGAAGCAGTGCTCGACCCGGGGCGGCGGGACGTTCTCGCCGAAGAAGACCACGTCGGGCTTGAGCACTCCGCCGCAGTCCGTGCAGGCGGCGACCCGGAAGCCGTCCACCACGGGCTGCGGCAGCCGCGCGTCGCCGTCGGGCCGCAGCTCCGCCCCGGTCGGCCGGAAGCCGTGGTTGAGCTCCTCCAGCCGCCGGTCCAGCTCGGCCCGGGCGCTGGAGCGGCGACAGTCGAGACAGACCACCCGGCGGAGTCCGCCGTGCAGCTCGACGGCCTCCCGGGTGCCGGCCGCGTGGTGGAGACCGTCCACGTTCTGGGTGATGACCGCCGCGACGTGCCCGGCCCGGCGCAGCCGTTCCACCGCGTGGTGTCCGGCGTTGGGCCGGGCTCCGGCGATCGCGGGCCAGCCGCTGTGGCTGCGGGCCCAGTAGCGGCGCCGGGCGTCGGCGCTGCCGGTGAATTCCTGGTACGTCATCGGGGTGCCGCTGCGGCGGCGGCCGGTGGCGCCGCGGTAGTCGGGGATCCCGGACTCGGTGGACAGGCCCGCCCCGCTGAGCACCACCGTGCCACGCCGCTCCAGCAGCCCTACCAGGGCTTCCAGCCGCTCCCCCGGTGGCACGGCGGCCCGTCCGCCCGGGTGTTCGAACGCGTCCATACCGTCGAGGTTAGACCGACGACGGCCCCCGGTTCCCCTCCCGGCCGGAGGGATCCTCGGCGGCGCCGGTGGCGAAGGCCGCGATCCGCTCCAGGGGCGGGTTCCAGCCCCGGGTGGTGTCCACGGCCAGGCAGGGGGCGTCCAGCTCGATCGGTGTCCAGGACTCGATCGGCCGCTCGCCGCGCGCGATGCGGCGCAGCAGTTCGCCGTCCGCGTGGACGGCACGGCCGGGCGTCCCGGCGGCCCGGCGGGCGATCCGCTCGCGGGCGGCCTCCGGGTCCACGGTGCACCGCACGATGCGCAGTTCGGCGAGGTCGGCGAGCGGCGTCAGCCCGGGCCGCCACAGCCGGTCCTGGTAGGCCGCCTCGGCCACCAGGTCCGTTCCCGCGCGCAGGTGCCGCTCGGCGGTGCGGAAGAACTCGTGCAGCGTCCGCCGGTCCAGGTCCTCGGCCGGCGCCTCCCCGGCGGCGGCCATCCGCTCCTTGATCTCGTCCCGGCAGACCGCCGGCCGGCCGAGCGCGTCGGCGAGGGCGTGCGCCGGCGTCGTCTTGCCCGCCCCGGGCGGGCCGCTCACGACGAGCAGGCGCGGGCGGCGGTCCGCGGCCGGGCGGCGGTCCGCGGCCGGAGTCCGGTCCGCGGCCGGGCGGCGGTTCACGGCCGGCGCGCCCAGGCGGAGATCATCGGGGCGGTGGCCAGGTCGAGCCGGCCGCCGGCGACGTTGGCCAGGTGGCGGTCGATCTCCTCGTCCGTAGCGAGCCCTTCCCGCACCAGCAGCCCGCGGATCTGCCGGACCGTCGCGTCCTCCAGGACCGCGCAGGCCGGCGAGGTGATCGGGAAGTAGGCGTCGGCCCGGACGTCGACGAGGCCGGCCTCGCGCAGCGCCCGGGGCAGCGTCCGCCCGTACGCGAGGTCGGCGCCGCGCCCGGCCATCAGGGTGCGGAAGCCCGACCGCAGCCGGTTGGCGAGGCGCTCGTCGGGCCCGGACTCGTCCGGGCAGAGCAGCGGCTGGAGGGCCGGGTCGGCGTCCTCCAGGAGCAGCCGGCCGCCGGGGCGCAGCGCCTGGACCATCCGGCGCAGGGCCTCGGCGCGGTCGGCGACGTGCACCAGGACCAGCCGGGCGTGCACCAGGTCGAAGCCGCCGGGCGGCGGCGGGTCGGCGGCCACGTCGTGGCGCAGCACCTCGATCACGCCGCCGGCGGCGGGGGCGGTCCAGGAGACGTCGATGTCGGTGGCGACCACCGTGCCGGTCGGGCCTACGCGTTCGGCGAGCCCGAGCGGCACCGAGGGGCCGCCCGCGCCGACCTCCCAGCAGCGCATGCCGGGGCCGATCCCGAGGGCGTCGACGTGCCGGAAGGTCACCGGGTCGAACAGCTCGGCGAGGGCGCGGAAGCGGATGCCCGCCTCCGACTGGCGGTTGTCCAGGAGGTAGCCGTGGTCGCTGTCGTGCTCAGCCATGCCGGAATTCTCGCAGGCGGCGGGGCCGCCGGGTGCTCCGGCCCCTCGGGGTCGCGGGGCCGGGTCGGTGAGCCGGCGTTCAAGCCGCCTCCGGAGACGGCGAGTTGGGGTTTATTGACGAAAAGTCAGCAAGTTCGTCCCATCGCCTTGACGGCGCACGGTCACGGCTGGACCGTAGGGAAACCGGAAACGCCGCGCGCTCCCCGGTCCCCACCGCTCGGGAGCCGCGAGAGGACGTCTTCTCGCCCCTCACCGAGGAAGAGGTTTTCCCATGCGCTTCAGCCGTCACCTCGCCGTCACCGCCGCCGCCGTCTGCGCGGCCGGCGCACTGGCCGCCGCCCCCGCCTCCGCGTCGCCGCAGCCCCTCGCCGCCGGTCCGGTGCTCACCACCGGGAGCGCGGGCGGTACCGCCGTCGCCGTGGGCGACGCGCTCGCCGCGCCGCTCGCCACCGGCACCAAGGCCACCTTCTACTCGACCGCGACCAGCACCACCGGCGTCACCTGCGCCACGTCGCAGCTCTCGGCCTCGGTGCTGGGCAACCCGGCGGCGCCGGGCAGCGCGACCGCCTCGCTGACCGGGCTGACCTTCGGCTCGTGCACCGCCAACGTCACCGGGGTCACCTCGGTGCGCAGCCTGACGGTCGGCAACCTGCCGTACGGCGTCACCGTCTCCGACGCACCCGGCCTGCCGGTCACCCTCACCGGCGGGTCCGCCGGGACGATCCAGGCCACCGCCGTCCTGGACACCTGGTTCGGCACCATCACCTGTTCCTACCAGCTGAGCGGCGCCTTCACCGGCAACGCCGACAACGCCGCGCACAGCCTGGCGTTCCGCACCGAGCACTTCGCCAAGAGCGGCGGCTCGACGCTCTGCCCGGCCGACGGCTACTTCTCCGCGACGTACGGCCCGGTGGCCGACACCAGCCAGGCGGGCGGCCCGGCGGTCTTCGTCAACTGACCGCCCCGCGGGACCACCGGGGCGGGCGCGGCAAAGCCGCCGCGCCCACCCCGGTTCCCGTCGTCCGGCCCGCGACCGGCCGGCCGCTCAGGTCCCCGGCTCCCGGTGCCGCCACCGCACCGGGTCCACGGCCTCCGCCGCGCCCTCCGCGCCCGGTGCGCCCGCCGCGGCCGGTGCGGTCCGGGCCGACGGCCGGTGGGCGGCGGTGGAGAGCACCAGCAACTCGTTCCCCCCGGGCCGGTACTCGTAGGACACCTGCTCCACCCGGCTCGGGACGCCGAGTTCGGCCAGTTCCCCGCGCAGCCGGTCCAGCCCCTGGTAGCGGACTCCCGTGTCGTACACCACGAGCGGAAAGATCCGGACCTCCCGGCGCGCCACCCGGGCGAGTTCCAGCAGGGCCGCCCGGTGGAAGTCCTCGTCCAGCCGGTTGCCGTAGGAGAACAGCAGGTGCGAGCTGAGCACCAGGTCGAAGGAGTCGTCGGCGAAGGGGAGTTGGGGCAGCGAGCCGGCCACGTAGCGCTCGGGTCGGGCGGCGATGTCGGCGCGGAAGGTACGGGCGTTGGCGGTCCACTGGCGGATCATGTCGTCCGCGTCGGCGTACCAGGACCGGTCCCAGCCCTCGGTCTCCTTCACCAGCAGCTCGCGTTTGAACGCGGTCTCCCGCTCCACCAGCAGACCCAGTTCCTCGCGGTGCTCGGCGTACTGGAGGTCGACGGCGACGGCGTCGACACCGCGCCGCCCGGCCTCGGCGACGAAGCTCGCCGCGCCTGCCGGGCAGTCCAGGATGCGCTGCTCCAGGTCCCGCTCCCCCAGCGCGAACATCGCCCGGTACTCCGCGAAGGAGCGTGCACTGACCAGCACGGCTCAACCCCGTCCGACGAACGGCATGGTGGTCGGCAGCACCACCAGGGACTGGATGGTGGTGTCCGGCGGCTGCGAGGCCATCAGCACCAGCGCCTCGGTGAAGCGGTCCACCGGGATGGTCGCCTCGACGGCCATGGTCCGGTCGGCCTGCATCGCGGCCGGCTGCGGGCCGCCGTCCACCGGGGTGACGTTGCCGACGTCGATCTGCCCGCAGGAGATGCCGTACGGCCGGCCGTCCAGGGCGAGCACCTTGGTGAGGCCGAGGACGGCGTGCTTGGCGGCGGTGTACGCGATCGAGTTGGGGCGCGGCACGTAGGCCGAGGGCGCGCCGTTGTTGATGATCCGTCCGCCCTGCGGGGACTGGGTGCTCATCACCCGGAAGGCCTCGCGGGCGCAGAGGAATCCGCCGGTGACGATGGTGTCCAGCACCCGGTTCCAGTCCTCGAACGGGGTCTCGGCGATCGGCCGGCGCGGGGCGGCGGCGCCCGCGTTGTTGAACAGCAGGTCCAGCCGGCCGTACCGGTCGAGGACGGTGTCGAAGAGCCGGGCGACCTCCTCCGGGCTGCGGATGTCGGTCGGGACGGGCAGCACCCGGTCGGCGGCCGGGCCGGCCAGGGCCGCGGTCCCCTCCAGCGCGTCCTTGCGGCGCCCGGCGACGACCACGGTCCAGCCGGCCGCCAGTAGGGCCAGCGCCGAGGCCCGGCCCAGCCCGCTGCCCCCGCCGGTGACGATCGCCACCCGTCCGTGCGGTGCGGTCACCGCACCGGGCTCTCCTCCGGTGGTCACGGCGCCCACTCCTCCCCCTCGTTCACCCAGACCCGCAGCATCCGCCGGGAGTACGGCCCGGGCTCGTCGACGAACGGCGAACGCCCGTGCAGCACCCGGCTGTTGCGGATGATCAGCAGGTCCCCGGCGGCCATCGGCAGCCCGAAGGCGATCTCCGGCCGGTAGAGCACCTCGTCCAGCACGCCGAGCGCCTCCCACTGATGGTCCGTCAGTTCCGGCCCGCCGCGGTCGGGCGAGGAACGGACGGTGCGGGTCTGGTAGTAGCAGCCGACCGTCCCGTCCTTGCGGTCGTACAGGATGGGGGTGACCACCACCTGCGGGCCGGCCCGGCCGCTGCGCTCGAAGGTCCACTCCTCGCGGAGCGTGGCCAGCGCGTCGGGCCGCTCCCGCTGGATCAGGTCGTGCACGTGCCGGGCGCTCGCCAGCTTGGTCAGCCCGCCGCCGTCGAAGGCGGGCCGCAGGCAGAGCAGGACCAGCAGGTCGCAGGTGTCGCAGTGGAAGCCGAGTTCGGTGTTGCCGTCGCCGTCCTGGTCGTGCAGCACCGAGGTGAGGTCGCCGCGCCCGTTCTGCGGGACGATCCGGCCGAAGTCCCGCAGCAGGAAGGAGAGCACCTCGGTGATCTCCTGCTCCGGGAGGGCCGGATCCACCAGGCCGCTCACATGGGTGATGCCGACCGAGTCGGCGGCGTTCCGGACGAACTCCCGCAGCCGGGCCCGCACCTCCCCGGCCGCGTCCCACCGCCCGGCCCGCGCGTCGGCCCAGAGCAGCCGCCGCTCCTGCTCCCCCAGCGGGAGCGACCAGAGCTCCCGCCGGGCGTCCAACTCCAGGCTGCTCCAGCCGATTTCGGTCACCGCATCCATGTCCTCTCCTCCCTACCGGCCGCCGGCCGCGACGGCCTTCGCCCACAACTCCAGGCCCTCGTCGATCTGTTCGGCCGTGACGACCAGCGCGGGGATCATCCGGACCACATTGAGGTGGATCCCGCACAGCAACAGCAGCAGCCCGTGCTCGGCCGCGGCCTGCTGGGCGCGCCGGGCCGCCTCCGGGTCCGGCGTGCCGTCGGGACGGCAGAACTCGCTGGCGGCCATCAGCCCGAGCCCGCGGACGTCGGCGATCCCGGGCGTCCCGGCGGCCACCGCCCGCAGCCCGGCCAGCAGCCGGACGCCCTGCTCGGCCGCGTTCTCGACCAGCCGCTCCTCGCGCAGCACGTCCAGGGTCGCCAGCGCGGCGGCGCAGGCCACCGGGTTTCCGCCGTAGGTGCCGCCCTGCGAGCCCGGCCAGGCGCGCCCCATCAGCTCGGTGGAAGCGGCGATCGCGGACAGCGGGAAGCCGCTGGCCAGCCCCTTGGCGGTGATCAGGACGTCGGGACGGACGCCGGCCCCGTCCGGGTGGGCGCTCTCGTGCTCGTGGGCCCAGAACCGGCCGGTACGGCCGAAGCCGGTCTGCACCTCGTCCACCACCAGCAGGATGCCGTGCCGGTCGGCCCGCTCGCGCAGCCCGGCCAGGAAGCCGGGCGGGGCCGGGACGTAGCCGCCCTCGCCGAGCACCGGCTCGACGAACACGGCGGCCGTCTCGGCGGGCGCGGAGACGGTGGCGAGCACCTCGTCCAGTCCGCGCAGGGCGTGCGCGACCGCCTCGTCCTCGGACAGGCCCAGCCGGAACGCGGCCGGGAAGGGCGCCACCGCGACCCCGGGCATCAGCGGGCCGATACCGGCCCGGAACCGGGTGCCGGCCGTGGTGAGCGAGGCCGCGCCCATGGTCCGGCCGTGGAAGGAGCCCTCGAAGACGATCACGTTCTGCCGTCCGGTGGCGTGCCGGGCGAGCCGCAGCGCGGCCTCCACCGCCTCGGTGCCGGCGGTGGCGTAGAACAGCGAGTCCAGCCCGGGCGGCAGCACCTCGCCGAGCCGCTCCGTGAGCGTGAGGAGCTGGTCGTGCAGCACGGTGGTGTACTGCCCGTGGATCAGCCGGCCGGCCTGCTCCCGGACGGCCTCGACCACCTTCGGGTGACAGTGGCCGGTGCTGGTCACCCCCACTCCGGAGGTGAAGTCGAGGTAGCTGCGGCCGGCGGCGTCGTAGAGGTGGAGTCCTTCGCCGCGTACGGCGACGACCGGGGTGGCCTGCTTGAGCGCCGGGGAGAGCTGGGACACGGGGCCTGCCTTCACGGGTTGGTCCTGCCTTCACGGATGTCGTCACGACGTCGGTCGCGACGTTCGTCACGGATGTCGTCACGGATGTCGTCACGGGTGGGTGGGATCGGGCCGACGCCCGGCAGGTAGCCGGCCTCGGCGGCCCAGGTGAGCGCGGCCGACCACCACTGCGGGGTCGGCGCGGCGAAGCGCACGCCCAGCCGGTCGAGCACCGCGGTGGTGTACGCGCTGTCCACCAGCACCCTGCGTTCCTCCTGCGCCGCCCACGCGGCGGCCACCCGGGCGGCCGTCGGGTGGCGGCGCTCGGCCCGGGCCAGGGCGGCCGCGAAGCCCTCCTCGTCGGTGAGCCGCACGGGGTGGCCGTGCCCGGCCAGCCACCGCACCAGCTCGTCGTGCGGGACGGCGTGCGGCGTCTCCACGTGGTACGCGCCGGGCGCGGCGTACGGGTCGAGGGCGATCGCGGCGATCCCGGCGGCCACCGTGTCCACGTACGAGAACGCGAAGGCGGTGTCCGGCCGGCTCGGCGCGGCGCCGGCCAGCAGGTAGCCGCGGATCAGCTGGTAGATCCGGTTGTCGCCGGCGTTGGCCTGGAACGCGCCGGTCCGGCTGTGCGCCGCGATGTGGCCGCTGCGGTGCAGGTGGGCGGTGTGCCCGCGGGCGGCCCAGGCCCGGACGGCCTGCTCGGCCCGGTACTTGGTCCGCTCGTACGGGGTGCGGAAGTACTGGCCGATCTCCAGGTCCGCCTCGCTGAAGCGGCGCGGCGGGCCGTCGACGCCGCCGGAGACGGCGAGCGTGGAGACGTGGTGGAGCCGGGCGTCCGGCGCGTTCTCCCCGAGCCAGTCGAGCAGCCGCCGCACCGCCGTGTGGTTGGTGCGCTCCAGCTCGTCGGGCGAGGCCACCAGCCGGACGTCCGCCGCCGCGTGCACCACCAGGTGGGTGCCCCGGGCGAGTTCCAGCCCGGCCGGGGAGAGGCCGAGGCCGTCCCGGTCGATGTCCCCGGCGAGCGCGCGGACGGGGCCGGCCGCCCCGGCACCGAGCCGCTTCAGCGCCTCGGCGTCGTCCGCGGCCCGCACCAGGCAGGTGACCTCGGCGCCGCGGCGGAGGAAGGCCTCCAGCAGGTGCCGCCCGAGGTAGCCGGTGGCGCCGGTGAGCAGCACCCGGGCGGGTTCGCCCACCCTCGCCCGGGCCGCCGGGGCGACGCCGGGGTGCAGCAGCTGGCCGGAGGTGGACAGCGGCGCCCGGACGACCGGTGCGGCTTCCGGGGCCCGCGCCTCGGCCGCCACCGCCCGGGCGAACCGCCCGGTGATCCGATCGGCGGCGGAGTGCGGCAGGCCGGGCCGCCCGTACACCAGGTCGGCGACCAGCCGCTGCTCCACCACCCTTGCGGTGAGGCGCAGTTCGTACAGCGGGTCGCCCCCGGTACAGCGGGCCGTCCCGGCCTGTTCGGCGGCGACCGTCCAGTCCAGCGCGGGTTCCTCGGGCAGCCGGAAGGTGCCGAGGAAGTTGAAGCCGACGGCGGGCCGCCCGCCGGGCGCGTCCATCGGCCGGACGGGTGCCTCGCGCAGCCGCCGCGCCACGGCGTCCGGGGTGGCCCCGGCGTCCAGAGCGACATGCTTGACGGCGGTGAACCAGCCGACGGTGTCCAGGAATTCGCCCTCGTCGCCGACCGCGTCCCGGCCGTGGGTCTCGACCTCCACCGCGAGCCGGGGACGGCCGCTGTCGCCGGTGACGGCTGCGGCGAAGGCGGCCAGCAGCACGGCCTCCAGCCCGGACCCGGCGCCGTGCCGGGCGATCAGCCGGGCGGTGGCCGCCGGGTCGAGCGCCCAGCTGAGCGCCCCGGGCTCCTGGACCTCTCCGACGGCGGGCTCCCCTATGGCGAGTTCCCCGACGGCGGGCTCCCCGATCGCGACCTCCCCGACCGCGGGCTCCTCGGCCTCCCCGGCGACCGGCTCGACGGCGACCGGCTCGACGGCGACCGGCTCGACGGCGGGAGACGCGGCCGCCGCCCAGGCGTAGAAGTCCGCCGTCGGCGGCAGATCGGCCGGCTTCCGGTCGAGCACCGCCCGGTACGCGTGCGCCAGGTCGTCCAGCAGGATCCGCCAGGACAGCCCGTCGACCACCAGGTGGTGCGCGATCAGCGCGAGCCGGTCGTCGGTGCCGGGCGGACCGGTGAACAGGTGGGCGCGCAGCAGCCGGCCGGCCGCCGGGTCGAGGCTGCGGTGGAGTTCGGTGCAGACCCCGGCGACGGTGTCGGCGATCTCCCCGGCCGCGCTCGGGATCCGGGAACAGGAGACCGGGTCGAGCCCGGCCACCTCCCGGAGCTCGCCGCAGCCGTCGGGGGTGACCGGGCGGCGCAGCGCCGGGTGCCGCTCCAGGACGGCCGCGACGGCCGCCGAGAGCGCCTCCGGGTCGACGGCGGTGCGGCAGCGCAGCAGCACGGACTGGTTCCAGTGCCGCGGCTCCCGCAGCGACCGCTGCCGGTACAACCAGCGCTGCGCCGGGGCGAGTCGGTAGCCGCCGGCGTCACCGCGCGGGGCGGGGACGGACGGCGCGGCCGGGACGGCGACCGCCGCCAGGCCCTCGGCCGTCGGGTGCCGGTAGAAGTCCTCGTAGGCGACCCGCAGGCCGGAGCGCCGCAGGAAGGCGATGGTGCGCATGGCGAGGATGGAGTCCCCGCCGAGGGCGAGCACGTCGGCGCGCGGCCCGACCGCGGGCAGGCCGAGGGCGCCCGCCCAGAACCGGGCGATCTCCCCGGCCGGGCCGCTCCCGGCGGTGCCGCTGGACTCCGCCCGGGCCTCGACGAGTTCGGCCGCCAGCTCGGCCAGCCGCTGCCGGTCGAGCTTGCCGTTCGGCCCGACCGGGAACTGCGGCAGCACCAGGATCGGCTGCGGCACGGAGTAGCCGGGCAGCCGGTCCCGCAGGTGCGCGCGCAGGTCCTCCAGCGTCTCCTCCCCCGCCGACCCCACCGAATCCGCCGAATCCGCCGACCCCGTCGGCCCTGCCGCCCCCGTCGGCCCTGCTGTCCCCGTCGGCCCCTCCGAGCCGTCGGCGCCTCCCAACAGCCTTACCACGCCGATCAGTTGGTTGCCGAGTGCGGTCTCCCGCAGCAGCGCCGCCGAGCGGGCGACGCCGGGGTGGCCGTCCATCGCCCGCTCGACCTCGGCGAGGTCCACCCGGTAGCCGCGGACCTTCACCTGGCGGTCCACCCGGCCCAGGAAGACCAGGTCGCCGTCCGCCCGCCGGCGGCACAGGTCCCCGGTGCGGTAGACGAGTCGGCCGTCGTGCCGGACGAAGCCGCGTGCGGTCTCGGCCGGCCGGCCGTAGTAGCCGGCGGTCACGCCCCGGCCCCCGATGAGCAGTTCGCCGACCGTGCCGTCCGGTACCGCCCGGCCGGCGCCGTCCACCACGGTCAGCAGCACCTCGCCGATCCCGATGCCGATCGGCACGGTCGGCTCCTCGGCGGGCAGTTGGCCGGCGGAGGTGACGAGCAGGCAGGTGGCGCCGACGGTGGTCTCGGTCGGGCCGTAGTGGTTGGCCAGCCGCGCGGTGGTGCCACGGTCGAGCAGGGCGGCGGCCAGCGGACGGGGCAGCGGCTCGCCGCCGAGCAGCACGGTGTGCAGCGGCGGGGAGTCGGCCGGACGGCCCTCCAGCAGGGCGGTCAGGTGCGAGGGGGTGGTCTTCAGCACGTCCACCCGGGCCCGCCGCAGCGAGGCCCAGAAGGCCTCCGGGTCGCGCACCTCGCGGTCCGGCACGAGGTGCACCGAGCCGCCGGTGGCCAGGGCGAGCAGCCAGGCGGTGTGGCCGAGGTCGGCGGCCAGGGTGGTGACGTGCGCGGCGCACGGGGCGTCGGCCTCGGTGAGGCCGAGCCGCCCGGCCAGCGCCCGGGCGTAGTGCACGGCGTTGGCGTGGGTGACGGCCACCGCCTTGGGCTCGCCGCTCGACCCGGAGGTGAAGGAGAGGTAGGCGAGGTCCTCGCCCCGTACCTCGACGGTCGCCGACCGCGGCCCCGGCAGCGCCTCGACGGCCGGTGCGACCCCGACGCCGGTGCCCGGCGCCTGCCCGGTCCCGGTGCCCGGCGCCTCGGCGCCCTCGGTGCTCGGCGCCTCCGCGTCCTCGACGCCCGGCGTCCGTCCGGCCCCGACGTCCACCACCTCCCCGCCGAGCCCGCCCTCGGTGGCCAGCACCCGGGCCACCCGCACGGACGCCAGCCGCCGGGCCAGGTCGGCCGCCGACCAGTCCGGATCGGCCAGCACGGCCGCCGCGCCCGAGCGCAGCACCCCGTACAGCAGCACCAGCATCCGGGCGTCCCGGGGCCCGACCAGGGCGACCCGGTCGCCCCGGCCGGTGCCGGCGGCGGCCAGCCTTGCGGCGATCCGGCCGGCCGCGGCGTCGACCGTGCGGTAGTCGAAGCTGCGGACCCCGTCGCCCAGGGCGGGCCGGTCGGGGTGGGCCCGGGCGAGGTGCGCGAGCAGTTCGGGCAGCGAGCGGGCGCCGCGGACGGGGTCGGCCGCGTGGCCGCGGGACGCGGAGCGGAGGTGCTGCGTCGCGGGGGTCACGCCGACTCGCCCCCCGTCCGGCCCGCCCGGGCCGGCCCGGCGACCACCGCCGGGTCGCCCACCAGGTACCCGTCGAGCAGCGCCCGCTCGGGCAGCCGTCCGGCCAATTCCCAAGCCAGCATGCGGTGCAGGCCGTCGAGGTGGATCAGCCCGGACCGGACCGCGAGGTCCCCGTAGTCGGAGTGGTCGACCGGCGCGGTGCTGAGGAAGACGGGCGTGAACGGTGCCCACCGCAGCAGCCGCAGCTTGGCCGCGCAGACCGGGTTGGCGACGGCCCAGGCGGCTCCGCCGGCGCGGACCCGCTCGGCCGCCTCGGCCACCGTCAGCCCGGAGCGCGGCACCGTTTCGAGCTCCCCGCCCTCGCTGAGGTGCCAGGGCAGCACGACGCCCAGGACGTCCGCCCGGGAGAGCCGGATCCGCCACCAGCCGCCGGGGATGCGGTCGGCACGTTCGAGGTTCTCCTCGCCGTACATGTTGCTGTTCGCCTCGTGGGCCCGCTCCACCGGGTGGTCCCGCAGGTAGGCGTCGTGGACCTCGGGGAAGGCGACGGCGGTGACGATCTCCACGGCAGTGCTCCTCAGACGGTTCCGGTGTACTCGGTGCGGGCGTGTTCGCCGGCGGTGTACTCGGTGAAGTGCCGCTCGGCGAACAGCTCGGGCCACTGGCCGTCGGCCAGGTCCAGTTCGCGGGCCCGGGCGAGCATCTGTCGCCAATAGGGCTTCACCGGACGCCAGCGCGCCCCCACCTGGCAGTAGGAGGCGTCGACGAAGTACCGGGGGTGGCCCGGTCCTTCGGGCGCCGGTCTGCGGGTGTGGAACAGCGCCGAGTTGAGCAGCACCGTCGAGCCGGGCGGCAGCCGGTCGAGGACCACCTCGCCGGGCAGTTCCGCGGTGCCGTGGTGGGCGAAGGCGGACTTGCCGACGGTGCGCAGGTGCGAGCCGGGCAGCACGGCCAGGCTGCCGACCCGCTCGTCCAGTCCGCCGAGGTAGTGCAGCGCGTGGACCATCAGCAGCGACGGGTCGGAGCGGTCGTTGGGCTCGCAGTCGTGGTGCCAGGCCTTGCCCGGGATCCCCGGGTCCTGGCGGTCGCTGTGCAGGTGGTGGAAGACGAAGTCCGGCCCGAGCAGGCGGGTCAGGGTGCGCAGCAGCGGTGGGTGGGTGAGGAGTTCGCCGTGGGCGGGCAGTTCCAGTTCCAGCAGCGGGGGCGGTCCGTGGCGTAAGGGGTCGGCGCACGCGGCGATCGACCGGGCCCGCAGGCCCTCGTCCACCCACCGGTCGACCTCGGGGGCGAGCCGTTCGCGCAGCGCTTCCGGCAGCAGGCCGGGCAGGACCAGGTACCCGGACTCCAGGAACTGGCGGCGGTGCGCGGTGTCGAGGGCCTCACGCCCTCCGGAGTGCGGCGTCACCGAACCGATCCCCTCCTTCCGTCGGGCGGGCACACACAGGGTCGTGACGCCACAGGACGTGGCGCGGGAAGTGGAGGCACACGGTGTCGTCCAGACCTCGGGTGGCGGCGGTGCGTCCGTCACGGGCGTCTCGGCCGCCACAGCTGAATCGCGATCACCACGAAGAGGCATGCGTTGATCACGCAAAGTAGTCCGCCCCAGGAGTATGAACCTGTCATCGCGTCCACGACAAGGCCTATACCAGCTCGTGGACACCTTCCCGCCACCGTGCCGTTCAGCTCCGGCCACCAGTCGGCTCCCGTCCCACGGGGAACTCCGGGCCGTTCGCGCCCCGGTGATTCGCCGCCGTCACGGCGGATGCGGCACAGTGAGGTCATGAGCGACAGGAGTCACCCCGCCCCCGGACCGGTCAGGCGCCGCCCGGTCCAGCAGCGCAGCCTGGAGCGGTACGGCCGCATCCTGGACGCCTGCGCCGGGCTGCTGGACGAGGTCGGGGCGACCGCGCTCACCACCAAGGAAGTCGCCCAGCGCGCCCAGGTGCCGATCGGCACCCTCTACCAGTTCTTCGCCGGCAAGGAGGACCTGCTGGCCGCGCTCGCCACCCGCAACCTCGACCACTACCTCCAGCGCCTGGACGCCCGGCTGGCCGCCGCCGCGCCGGTCGGCCCCGCCCTCTTCACCGACCTGGCGGTGGAGGAGTTCGTGGCGATGAAGCGGGCGGTGCCGGGCTTCGGCCAGCTGGACTTCGGCCTGGCGGGCCCGGCCGTCCCCACCGGCGTCCAGGACGACCTGCACCTGCTGGACGCGGGCGTGGACAACAACACCGCCGTGGCGCTGCGGCTCCAGGCGCTCGGCGGCGAACTGTTCCGGGCGGGCGACCCGTCGGCCACCACGCTGGCCCTGCGGGTGGCCCTGGAAGCCGCCGACGCGGTGCTCAAGCTGGCCTTCCGGGAGGCCCCCGACGGCGATCCGGCGCTGATCGCCGAGTGCAAGCGGTTGGTCCGCGGCTACCTCGCGCAACAGTCCTCCGCCCGCTGAGGCAGGGCACCGCGCCCCTCGCGCGCCCCGTCCGCCCGAGGCGTTGCGCGCCCGCCGCACCCGCAGCACAGTGGATAGCGGGAACGGCCGTGGAGGCGGCCGGGCACACGACCCGAGGGAGCAGACCATGCAGGCAGCGGTAGGTGACCAGCTCCACATCCACAGCAGGTCGGTGGGCATGGTGGACCAGAAGGGCGAGATCGTCGAGGTGCGCGGCACCGACGGACAGCCGCCGTACATGGTCCGGTTCGAGGACGGCCACGAGGGTCTGATCTACCCGGGCCCCGACTGCAACATCGAGCGTCGCGAGGCGAACCTCTGACCGACACCCCCGTCACCCCGCCCCGCGCGAGGTGGTGAGGAGCGGTGTCCGCTCCCACGACCCCGCTGCCCGGGGCACTCGCCGGGCTCGCGCCACTGCTGGACCACTACGGGTACCTCGCGGTGGCGCTGCTCGTGCTGCTCGACAACTGCGGCATCCCGGTGCCCGGGCAGACCGTGCTGGTGCTGGCCTCGGTGTACGCCGGCGCCGGGCACCTCGACTTCGCCGCCGTCCTGCTGGTCGCGACCGGCGCCGCCGCGCTCGGCAACAGCCTCGGCTACCTGATCGGCCGCACCGGCGGCCGCGCCTTCGTCCACCGCTGGGGCCGCTACGTGCTGCTCACCCCGGCCCGGATGGACCGCGCCGAGGACTTCTTCGCCCGGCACGGCGGCAAGGTGGTCACGGTCGCCCGCTTCGTGGACGGGCTGCGCCAGTACAACGGGATCATCGCCGGGACCACGGAGATGCCCTGGCGCCGGTTCCTGCCGTTCAACCTGCTGGGCGCGGTGCTGTGGACGGCGGTCTGGGGCACCTTCGGCTACCTCGCCGGGGCCAACATCGGCGCGGTGTACCGCACGGCGCTGCGCTACCAGGTCTGGTTCGCGGTCGGGCTGGGCGTGCTGGTCGCGGCCGTCCTGCTGCGGCAGGTGCTGCGCCACCGGCGCCGGCGCCGCACGGGCGCAGGCACCGGCACGGGCACTGGCACAGGCACCGGCAAGGGCACCGACACCGGCGCCGGGCCCGAGTAGCCGCGGGTCAGCGCAGCGGGAACACCTCGAACGGCACCGCGAAGCGCGTCCCCAGCCGGCTGCCCGCGCCCCGGCCGAAGCCCTCCAGGAACTCCCGCGGCTCCGCCATCGCCCCGCCCAGCCCGGCCAGGTACGCCTTGTGCTCCTCCAGCGAGGCGACGCCCCGGTCGAAGTGCGCGGTGGTGTCCACCGCGTGCCCGGCGTCCGGCGAGGCCACCGCCCAGATCTGCCGCACGCCGTTCCACGGCTCGTGGCCCTCGGCCAGCAGCTCGCGGAACACCCAGCGGTTCCCGGCGTCCCGGACCCCGTCCAGGGTGGCCCGGCCGACCGCGATGTGGTCGGCCTGGTTGAGGAACTGCCCGCCGTAGGTGTCCCGGAAGTTGCTGGTGATCACGATGTCCGGCCGGTGCCTGCGCACCACCCGGGCGATGTCCCGGCGCAGCGGCAGCCCGTACTCCACGACCCCGTCCGGGTGTCCGAGGAACTCGACGGTGTCGACGCCGACCACGCGCGCCGAGGCGATCTGCTCGGCCTCGCGCAGCGGGCCGCACTCGGCCGGGTCCAGCGAGTCGATGCCCGCCTCGCCGCTGGTGACCATCGCATAGACGACCTTCTTGCCCTGCGAGGTCCAGCGGGCGACGGCCGCGGCCCCGCCGTACTCCATGTCGTCGGGGTGGGCGACGATCGCCAGCGCGGTCTGCCAGTCCTCGTCGACGGGCTCGAAGGGCTCGGGGGCCTGGTCGGTCATGCTGCTCGTTCCTCTCGGTGCGGCTCACGGTCGTACGGACGCACGACAGTCGCACGGCCGTACCACCCGTGACTCTAGAAGACCCGCTTCCCCCACGCCCCGTCAGACACCGTCGCCCCCGGTCGGCTTGCCCTGACGCGGGCGTCAGGGGTTGGCGTCCGGGCGTCCCGCGGGAGGGGTCAGCTCGGGTCGGCGGCGAGCAGCGGATCGGCGGGGGCGGCGGAGGTGTCCTGGCCGGGCCAGCGGATCCGGGTGGCGCAGAGGGAGACGACGGCCGCCGAGGCGGCGACGGCGGCCATGCCCCAGAGCAGGCTGGTGGCGCCGGCGATGAAACCGATCACGGCGGGGCCGGCCAGCAGGCCGGTGGTGCCCATGGCGGCGACCAGCGAGAGGGCGTCGGCGCCCTGCCGGGCGGCGGCGACGTAGACGCACGGGGTCACCGCGGCCACTCCGAGGCCGACGCAGGCGAAGCCGAGCAGGGTCGGGACCACGCCGCCGACCGCCAGGGCCAGGGCGAGTCCGAGGCCGGCCAGCAGGCTGCCGGTGCGCACGATCCGGCCGTCGCCGAAGCGGGTGCGCCAGCCGTCCGCGAAGATCCGGGCGCAGACCATCATCACCGAGACCACCGCGATGCCCATCGGGGCGAGCCCGGCGCCGGCGTGCACGTAGTCCTTGAGGTAGAGCGCCGACCAGTCGTTCATGGCGCCCTCGGTGACGGTGCCGAACACCATCGCCAGGCCCATCCAGAGGGTCGCGACGGTCGGCAGCACGAAGCCGCGGCGCCGCTTCCTCTCCTCCGGTTCGGCGGATTCGGCCGGCCGGTCCGCCAGCAGCCCCGGCCGGGCCGCCACGACCAGCACCGCGAGCAGCGCGGCGGCCACCCCGAAGTGCACCGCCAGGGTGCCGGTGACGGAGGTGACGCCCGAGGCCAGCAGGGCGGCGAGCAGCGAACCGGCGCTGAAGGTGGCGTGCAGCCGGGACATCGTGGCCCGCTCGAAGCGGGCCTCCAGCGCGGCACCCTGGGCGTTCATCGCGACGTTCAGGCAGCCGACCGCGACGCCGTCGAGGAACAGCACCAGCAGCATCACGGGGTAGTTCGGCACCACCGACAGGGCGAGCAGGATCACGCCGAGAGCGAGCGCGGACAGTACCGAGAGCAGGCGGGAGCCGAGCCGCCGGGTCAGCACCGCGACCAGGGGGAAGGACACCGCCGCGCCGATTCCGCAGGTCATCAGCAGCAGGCCGATCTGGGCCTCGCCCAGGTCGAGCCGGGCCTTGAGCGCGGGTACCCGGGAGACCCAGGTCGCGTACTGGAATCCGAGGACGAAGAACAGGGCGCCGATGGCCACTTGGGACCGGCGGAAGTCGTCGCGAACGGGGGACATCGGTATCAGCCCACTTCGGCTCTGGGGTACGGCCCGCGGATCGCGGTGGAGTGCGGCAGCGGCCGGACCGGGACGGCGTCCAGCGGCATCGCCATGTAGACCGCCCGGGTGCCGTAGCTCTCGGGCAGGTCGATCTCGGGCCGGGCGCGGTAGCCCAGCGGGGTCCACAGCACGTGCGAACCGCGGACGGCGACCAGCGAGGCGCTCCGGTAGCCGGCCGTCCGGGCGGTGTGCTCCAGGTGCCGCAGCAGCCGCAGGGACAGGCCCCGGCCGCGCAGGTCCTCGGAGATCACCAGGTCGTGGGCGTGCATGTTGGTCGGCCGCTCGCCCGCGTCGGCCCCGTCCTCGCCGCGGCCGAGGTCAGGGCAGCGGAACAGCGGGTACGGCAGGGCGAGCAGGTAGCCGCCGAGGCCGCCCGGGTGCTCCAGCACGAAGCAGGTGTCCGGCGAGGCCCGGTGCCGGGAGCGCAGCGCCTCGCGGCCCTCGGACAGGCCGCTGGCGGCGTAGGCGCGCTCCTCCAGCGCGACCACGGCGTCCCAGTCCTCCTCCCGGAGCAGCCGGATGCGGTACTCGCTCATCTCTCTCCTCCCTCGCGGCGCCCGCCGATGCAGCTGTACGGCAGTGGCGCGAAGCCGTTGAACCCCTGGGTGGCGTAGGCGGTGGCGTACGCGCCGCAGGAGTGGATCCAGACCGGTTCGCCGGAGCCGATCGCGCGCGGGACGCGCACCAGGCCGCCCTCCTGGGCGTACGCGTCGTCGCTGTCGCAGGTCGGGCCGGCCACCACGGCGTTGACGAACTGACCGCCGGGGTGGGTGGGGAACTCCAGCCGGTACTGGAGCTGGTCCATCTCGTACAGGCCGTTGAACTTGCCGCAGCTGAGGTAGAGCCAGTCCTCCCGGGTGCCGTCGGGGCGGTGGCGGGAGGTGAGCCGGGAGACGTGCGCGCGGATCGCGCCGTGGTCGGCGACCAGGTGCCGCCCGGGCTCCAGCAGGAACTCCAGCGGCCCGGCGTTGACGGCGCTCAGCCGCTCCATGCCCTCGCGGATCACCGCGAACATCTTGTCCAGCGGCGGGTCGAGCGGGCGTCCGCCGCGGTCGAGGACGCCGAGGGCGGGCAGGCCGCCGCCGAGGTTGATCCGGGTCGGGGTGATGCCACGCCAGTTGAGCGCCTCCAGTACGGCAGCCAGCGACTCGACGGCGGCGCTCCAGGCCTCGGCGGTCATCTGCTGGGAGCCGACGTGCACCGACAGTCCGGACGGCACGAGCCCGGCGGTGCGGGCGGCGTCGAGCACCCGCACGGCGTCCTCGGGCGAGCAGCCGAACTTGTGACTCAGGCCCCACAGCGCGCCCTCGCCGGTGGTCGCGATGCGGCAGAACACCCGTGCGCCGGGGGCGTGTTCGGCGATCGCCGCGACGTCCTCCAGGCTGTCGGTGGCGAAGTCCCGCACGCCCAGCCGGTGGGCCTCGGCGATGTTGCGGTCGGACTTGACGGTGTTGCCGTAGTGGATCAGTTCGGGCGGCACGCCGGTGCGCAGCGCCTGGGCGATCTCCTGCGGGCTCGCCGCGTCGAAGCCCGAGCCGAGGGCGGCGAGGTGGTCCAGCACCTCGTCCACCGGGCAGGCCTTCATCGCGAAGCGGACGGCCACGCCGGGCAGTTCGGCGCGGAGCGCGGCGTACTGGCGGCCGATGCCGTCGAGGTCGTAGATGATCCGGTCGTCGGTGGCGGCGGCGAGTGCGGCGCGCAGCGCGGTGCGGTCGTGCTCGTCGGCGCGGCGCGTCTCGGTGTGCACCGCGGAGACGGCCGGGGCACGGTGGGCGGGCGGGTGGGCGGCGCTGTGGCCGCCGGCGCGGCCGCCGGGGTGGCCGGCCGCATGGCTGGTGGCATGGCCGGTGGTGTGGCCGGTGGCATGGCTGGTGGTCTGGCGTATCACGTGGAGTTCCCCGTCCGGCTAGCGTGGCCGCCGGTCGACGGGGGTGGCCCTGCTCGCCCGCACCAGCGGGCCCCACGCGTCGATCAGCGCTGCGAAGTCCTCGATGTCCGTCTGCGCCTCGTCGAGCAGGCGTGCCCGCAGGGGCGCCAGGTGGTCCGCGAACTCGGCGTACTTTCCGCCGAGGCGTCGGTAGCAGCGGTCGAGTTCGGCGAGCCTGCGGTGGTTCTCCGCGCGGTCCGTCGCGGCGCTGCGACGGGCGGATTCGGCGATCGGTTCGGGGCGGACGCGGTGCTGTTCGTCCAGCAGGGCGCCGCCGGCCGCCTCCATCTCGGAGTAGACCGGGTAGAGGTAGAGCATGGAGAGCAGGAACTTGGCGTAGCGCAGCTGGTAGGCGGTGAAGCCGGGGCCGGTGCGCCGTTCCGGGGTGTGGTAGTTGACGATGTGGCGGTTGTGGGTGACGCCCGGCAGGGTCGCGTCGCGCACCAGGTGGTGCAGGAAGTAGTCGCTGCCGATGGTGTCGGTGGCGGGCGGCAGCGGCACCCGTTCGTAGACCTCGTGGTGGAGGCCGATGTTGCACATGTCGATGTGCCAGATGTCGGGCAGGTCGAGCACCGCGCGGTCGGCGGTGAAGGGCTCGGTGCCGCCTCCGGTGAAGGACTCGGCGACGAGTTCGCGCTTCTCCTCCTCGCTCGCGCCGGTGGGCGCCCAGAGCGCGACCACGTCGTGGTGGACCTCGGGGTCGAGTTCACGGATCTCGCCGACGTCGACGGAGAGTTCACCTACGAAGGAGGCGCCGACCAGTGCGACCGGCTTGTCCGCGTGCGCCGCGTCGAGGGTGTTCTCGGTGACGGCGGCGGCCGCGTCGGCGGCCTTCAGCCCGAGCGTGGCCAGCTCGTGCTCGATCGGGAACACCGCTTCGCCGTCGAGCAGTTGGTAGCGGCTGTCGGAGTCCCGGCGGTGCACCGACTCGCAGCCGAGCGCCGCGGCCAGCAGGAACGCCCGGTTGGTGCAGGCGCCGTAGGAGACGGCGTCGGGCAGCATCAGGCGCAGCAGCCGGTCCGGGTCGGCCGCGCCGGATGCGTCGATCACCTCGCGCAGGAAGGCGCGCTGGGCGTCCTCGTCCAGGTGGTGGACGACCACGCCGTCGACGGCCGGCAGGCCGGCGAGGGCCCCGGCGTGCCGGGCACGGTCCGCGGGCTCGGCGGAGTCCAGCACCAGCAGGTGCACCCGGACGCCGAACCGCCGTACGGCGTGGGCGGCTTCGGCGCCGATCGCGGTGATGGTGTCCGCGCAGGCGCGGTTGGTGGGCAGGGTCAGGCAGACGTCGCGCATTCCCGCTCCCCCGTGTCCCCGCATTCGTCGAACGGCTTGCCGCTCCAGGACCGCAGGCCGAGCAACTTCTCCCCCAGTTCGGTGAGTTCGGCGGTTCCGTAGCGCTTCGCCTCGGGCCGGTCGGCGTCGCCGACCAGCGTGCGGTTCCAGTCCGGCGTGCCGAGCGTGCGCCAGGACTCCACCCGGGAGCGGCGCAGCTTCTCGGACTCCTCCAGCGCGGGCATCATCGACAGGTACTGCACCGCGCGCACACCGCCCGCGGAGGTGTTGGGCGCCACGCCGTGGGCGAGCAGGCCGTTCCAGATCAGCAGGTCACCGGCCTCCAACTCGGGCCGTACGACCGGGAACTCGGCGCGGTCGACGTCCGGGCGGATCGGGTCGCGGTCGGCCGGCTGGGCGGCCCGCCACTCGTCGAAGCGGCGGAACAGCTCCGGGTCGCACTGGAAGCCGCCGTGGTCGGGGGCGGTGTCGTTGAGCGCGATGATGCCCTGGACGCGCTGCGGCAGCATGTCCCGGGTGGTGTCGACGTCCCAGTGCAGCTCGATGTCGAAGCCGCGGTCGGTGGGCTCGATCAGCGCGCGGTCGCGGTTGCGGACGTTCGGCGGGTTGAGGTTGAGCCGGTCGAGGGTGACCCAGAGCTCCTCGCAGTCCCACACGTCCACGAAGGCGTCGTAGACGCGCTGCGACTGGCGGCTGTCCCAGATGAGCTGGTGGTGGTAGGCCTCGACGAAGCCGTAGACGTGCAGGTGCCGGTCGAGTTCGTCGCGGTACTCGCGCTCGCGGTACCAGTCCTCGGGGCGGTCCGGCGACAGGCCCTGGAACTCCCAGGCGAAGTCGAGCAGTCGGCGCGCGGCCCCGGCCGGGATCGCCTGCTTCACCACCACGTAGCCGTAGGTCCGCCAGAACGCGTGGTCCTCCTCCGAGAGCACCCGCAGCGGGTGCTTCTTGCGGACCTCGCGCAGCGCGGTCGGGGCGAGGTAGCTCTCGGTGTCGGCACTGAAGTAGGGGCGCTGCGACGCGGCCCGGTACAGGTATTCCCCGTCGGGTCCGTCGGGGTGTTCGGCAGGGCTCGGCATGGGCAGTCACTCCATGGTTCGTAGTCGACGCAGCGCTTCCTCGCGGGCTCGATGCGGGCACGGCGAGTCGACGGCCGGCCACCGGCCGCAACAGGAATTCGAGTGCGGCCCGGAGGGCCGTCCGCATACGGTCCTTCTCGCCACGGCCCGCGGGCGCGGAACAGCGCCACGTCAGGGGGCCAACTCTCCCGTCCGGCAAGGCACCTAACCCCGCATCAGCCTTTGCCGAACCGCGCTCCCCATACGTTGGACTAGACCAACTAATGGTGTCAACCCTTTCCTGCGGGTTACCGATTGGGAAATCAACGCAGCTCACGACGCCTCTCGGGGTTCGCTTTATGTTTCGGAGACTGACATAAGAGCGGGTATGTTTCTGGAATTGACATATTCGCGCGCACGGTGAACCGGTCGGGCCGGCCGTACGTTGGGCTCATGGCACCCGCGCTGACGGCTCCCCCGTGGCTGACCGAGGGTCTGCGGCCCCGGGCCGCGCCCGTCCCCTGGGCCGCGGTCGCCCGCGCGTCCGTCGCCCTCGCCGCCCCGCTCGCGGTGAGCACCGCCACCGGGCGGCCCGCCTACGGCGCACTGGTGTCGATGGGCGCGCTGTCCGGAGTCATCGGGGACACCGCCGACGCGTACCGGATGCGGGTCTACAACATCGCCGTGCCCCAGCTGTTCGGCGCCCTGGGGATGCTGCTCGGCACCCTGGTGTTCGGCGCCGGCTGGACGGCCGTCGCGACGGTGACCGTCGTCGCGCTGGTCTCCGGCATGATCTCCTCGATCGGCGCCGTCGCCTCCGTCTCCGGACTGCTCCTGCTGCTCAACGCGGTCGTCGGGGCCGGGCTGCCACTGCCCTCCCCCTGGTGGCTGCCGCCCGCCCTGCTGCTGCTCGGCGGCCTGGTGGTGCTCGCCCTGACCCTGCTCGCCTGGCCGCTGCGCGTGGGCGTCCCCGAGCGGGCGGTGGTGGCCGGCACCTACCGGGCGGTCGCCGACCTGTTGGAGGCGGCCGGCACACCGGAGTACGACGGACGCCGCCGCGAACTCACCCGGTCGCTCAACCAGTCCTACGACCTGCTGCTCGCCCGCCGGGCCCGCCGGCACGGCCGCTCACCCACCCTGGTACGGCTGCTCGCCCAGCTCAACGCGGTGATCCCGGTGGTCGAGGCGGCCTCGGCGGCCCACCTGCGCCCGCCCGAGTTCGGCCCGCTGGCCGCCGGCTACCCGGCCGCCGTGCGCGCACTGGCCGACGCCGTCGAGCAGAACCGCACCGGCCCGCCCCCGCCGCTCGGCCTGCCGGTCCCGGCCGGCCCGTCCACCCGCGCGCTGGTCCAGGCGATCGGGCACGCCGCCGTGGTCGTGCACGAGGCCGCACCCGACCCGTACGCCACCGGCGACCGGCTGGGCCGCCCCGCCGGGATCGAGGTCCGGGCCCGGCGGGCGACCAGGGCACTGCTGCTGTCCGGCGCCTCCTGGCGGTACGGGCTGCGGCTGGCACTGTGCATCGGGCTGGCACAGGTGCTGGTCTCGGTGATCGAGGTGCCCCGCTCGTACTGGGTGACGCTGACCGTGACCTTCGTGATGAAGCCCGACTTCGGCTCGGTGTTCTCCCGCGCGGTGCTGCGCGCGCTCGGCACCGCCGCCGGGCTGCTGATCGCCGTCCCGGTCCTGGCCGAGGTGCCGCACGGCTGGTGGGACGTCCCGGTGATGGCGGCACTGGCGGCCCTGATCCCGGCCCTGTCCGCCAAGGGGTACGCCTTCCAGACCGCGGCCATCACCCCGGTGATCCTGCTGCTCTCCGACCTGCTCAACCACCAGGGCTTCCACCTGGTGCCGCCCCGGCTCTACGACTCGCTGATCGGCTGCGGCATCGCGCTGCTGGTCGGCTACCTGCTGTGGCCGGACTCCTGGCACACCCGGATCGGCGACCGGCTCGCCGACGCCGTCCAGGACACCGCCTCGTACATGTCGCTGGCCCTCGCCACCGCGCCCGGACGGGACGAACCGGCCCGCGCCCGCTACCGGCGCCGCCTCTACCGGGACCTGTCCACCGTGCGCAGCGAGTTCCAGCGGGCGCTCACCGAGCCGCCGCCGGTCGGCACCCGGGCGGAGGCCTGCTGGCCGGTGGTGATCGCGGTCGAGCGGATCGTGGACACCACCACCGCCACCCGGGTGCGGATCGAGCACGGCGCTCCGGTGCCGACCGCCGCCGAGGTCGCCACCGTCACCCGGGAGCTGACCGGCCTGGCCGAGGCGCTGCGCACCGGTGGGCCGCCGCCGGCGGCGGAGCCGGACGCGCTGGCGCCGGACTGCGCGCTGGCCCGGCTCCACCACGAGGTGCGCGCCGCCCGGTCGGTGGTGGCGCCGATGCCCCGAACCCCCGCGCCGGCGCCCTGAGCGCGGCCGGCCCCGGAGCCGCAGCATCCGGTCCCGGAGCCTCGGCGTTCGATCCCGGAGCCTCGGCATTCGATCCCCGACCCGCGGGTTCGGTCCCGGAGCCGCCGGGTGCGCCCCGCCGGGTTCAGTCCTGGATCCGCCGCCAGGGCCGGTCCGCCTCCAGCGCGAAGGCCAGCTCCAGCAGCAGCCGCTCCTGCCCGTGCGCCGCCGACAGGTGCACCCCGACCGGGAGCCCGCCGGGCTCGGAGCCCGCCGGCAGCGCGATGCCCGGGCCGCCGGTCACGTTGTTGACCGGGGTGAAGGCGACGTAGCGCATCAGCCGGTCCATCAGCTCGTCGAAGTCCACGTTCGGGCTCAGGTACCCGATCGGCGGGGCGGTGTGGGCGAGCACCGGGGAGAGGATCACGTCGTGGTCGCGGAAGATCCGCGCGTACACGCCCTCGGCCCGGCGCAGCCGCCGCAGCACGCCGGGGGTCTGCGGGAACTCCGCCCGGAACCGGCGGCGCAGTCCGGTGGTCAGCCCGTCCAGCTTCCCGGCCCGGAAGCTCGGGTCGATCAGCAGCCGGCCGGTGGCGGCGATGGCCCAGGCGATGTAGCCCCAGTAGCTGACGAAGTCGCGGGAGAACTCCTCGCCGAAGGGCAGTGCGGTCGGCTCGACCAGGTGGCCCATCGCCTCCAGCCGGGCGGCGGTCTCCTCGACCACCTGCCGGGTCGGCCCGTCGGTCTTGGCGATCGGCGAGTCCACCACCAGGCCGATCCGCAGCCGCCGGTCGCCCGGTCCCTCGACCAGGCCGAGCGGGGGCAGCCCGGGGTTGCCGCGGTGCCGCTCGGCGGCGGCGAAGAAGGCGGCGGTGTCGCGCACCGAGCGGGTCAGCACGCCGTCGGTGACCAGGTCGATCGGCAGTTTGCCGCTCTGGGCGTTGGTGACCAGCCGGCCCCGGGTGGGCTTGAGCCCGACCAGCCCGCAGCAGGCCGCCGGGATGCGGATCGAGCCGCCGCCGTCGTTGGCGTGCGCGATCGGCACCACGCCGGCGGCCACCAGGGCCGCCGCGCCGCCCGAGGAGGCGCCGGGCGAGTGCGAGGGCTTCCAGGGGTTGCGCACCGGCTGGGCGGTGGCGAACTCGGTGGAGGCGTTGAGGCCGAACTCGGGCAGTCTGGTCTTGCCGAGGACGGCCAGGCCGGTGGAGAGGAACTGGTCGGTGAAGCGCGCGTTGCGGCGGGCCGGGCGGGCGCGGTAGGCCTCGCTGCCCATCGCGGTCGGCAGGCCGCGCAGGTCCACGTTGTCCTTGAGGTAGGTCGGTACGCCCCAGAGCGGACCGCCGATCCCCTCCCGGCTGATCCGCGGTTTGTCGTACGAAGCATGGGCGACGGGCAGCAGCGCGCCGTCCACCCGCGCGGCCCGGTCGGCGGCCGCGCCGACCAGTTCCCTCGGGTTGACCGCGCCGGCCCGGACCAGCGCGGCGAGCGCCACCGCGTCGTGGGCGCCCAGGGCGTCGTCGGCGAACGCGTGGACCCGCTCGTCGGTCATCCGAACTCCCCACTCCCTGCCGGACGTTCCACCGTCCGACGATCGCACCGGTTGGTCGTACCTGCCCGGTTCTACTGACCGGTAATCTCGCAGGGCTTCGAGTGTAGGCACGGCCGGCGGCCGGCGCCCGACCGGGGTCGACCCCGACGGGTAAACGCTCCATCAAATCTTCGAGGGCGCACGACCGTTCGGCCCGCGCCCCCGCGTTCACCCCGTCCGCCCGTCCACGATCGTTTCGCCGCACGCCGCCGGGAAAGATCACGTTCGCGATTCGTCCCGGTCCTCCCGCCCCAACCAAGGTGACGCCCGTGCCGACCCCCTTCTTCCCGACCACCCGGTTCACCGCGGCCACCGCCCCCGGCGGCCTCCCGCTGCTCGGCCACGCCCCCGCCCTCCTCCACCACCCGCACGAGTTCGTCGCCGGCCTGCCCGCCCACGGCGACCTCGTCCGGCTGCGGCTCGGCCCGCTCCACGCGTACGTGGTCTGCCACCCCGAGCTGGTCCGCCGGCTGCTCGCCGACGACCGCACCTTCGACAAGGGCGGGCCCCTCCTCGACAAGGCCCGGGAGGTCCTCGGCAACGGCCTCGCCACCTGCCCCGCCGCCGCCCACCGGCGCCAGCGCCGCATGCTGCAGCCCGCGTTCCACCGCGACCGGCTGCCCGGCTACGCCGCGCTGATGGCCGAGGAGATCGACGGCGCCACCGCCCGCTGGCGCGACGGCGACGTGATCGACGTCCCCACCGCGATGCACCGCCTCTCCACCGCCGTCACCGCCCGCTGCCTGTTCGCCGCGCACGAACGGGCCGGCACGCTGCCGGTGCGCCGCTCCATCGACGCCGTCACCCGCGGCGTCGGCCGTCGGGTGATGCTGCCGCTGCCCGGCGCCGACCGCCTCCCCACCCCCGGCAACCACCGCTTCCGCCGCGCCCGGCAGGACCTGCGGGAGATCACCCGGCGGCTGATCGCCGACCACCGCGCCGCCGGCACCGACCGGCACGACCTGCTCTCCACGCTGCTCGACGCCACGGACGAGGACGGCCGGGGCCTGACCGACGCCGAGGTCCACGAGCAGGTGGTCACCTTCCTGCTGGCCGGCACGGAGACCACCGCCGCCACCCTCTCCTGGGCCTGGACGCTGCTCGCCGCCAACCCGGCCGTCCGGATGCGGCTGCACGCCGAACTCGACACCGTCCTGGACGGCCGGCCCGCCCGCCACGAGGACCTGCCGGCCCTGCCGCTCACCGCCCGGATCGTCAGCGAGACCCTGCGGCTCTACCCGCCGCCCTGGATCCTCAGCCGCACCGCCACCGCCGACACCGAACTCGGCGGCCACCGCATCCCGGCCGGCGCCACCCTGCTCTACAGCCCCTACCTGCTGCACCGCCGGGCCGACCTCTTCCCCCGCCCCGACCGCTTCGACCCCGACCGCTGGCTCACCACCGCCCGCCCCGCACCCGGCACCTACGCGCCCTTCGGCCTCGGCGCCCGCCGCTGCATCGGCGACGTCTTCGGCACCACCGAGGCCGTCCTCGCCATCGCCACCATCGCCGCCCGCTGGACCATCGCCCCCACCCCCGGCCGGCCCGTCCGCCCCACCCGCGGCTCCTCCCTCACGCCCCGGCCCTTCACCGCGACACTCACCCGCCGGGTCCGCTGACCGGACGGCGACCGGGCTCCGACGCCGTCCGCGCCGGGTCCGCCGACCGGATCCCGACCCGGCTTCGGTACTGTCCCGGCGTGGCCGGCCGCACGGGCGCCGGCCGGAACCACGCCGCTCGACCGGGACGCCACCAGACCATGAACGCTCGAACCCCCTCGGGGCTCCTGACCGGGCTGCTGCGCGCCGCCCGGACGTACCCGCGCCGCTCGCCGCTGACCTTCGGCTACGTCGTCCTGCTCCTGCTCGGGCACGTCTGGGTCGAGAACCTGCTCGCCGCGGACCGCGCGGACGCGCTGCGCGACCACATCAGCACCAACCTCGACAACCTGCACGACCACCCGGTCAGCGCCCTGCTCGGCAGCGCGCTGCTCTTCGACGGCACCCTCACCGAGATCCTCTCCACCGGCTTCGGCAGCACCCTGATCACCCTGGGCCTCGGCGTCTGCTGCTGCCTCGCCTGGACCGAGCGCCGCTTCGGCGGCCTGCGCGCCGCCGCCGTGTTCCTCGGCGGGCACATCGGCGCCACCCTGATCACCGCCGCGGTGATCCTGCTCGCCCTGCGCCACGGCTGGTACCCGGAGAGCGTCCGCGGGGCCTCGGACTACGGCATCAGCTACGGCGCCCAGACCGTCCTCGCCCTCGCCACCCTCGCCGCGCCCCGCCGGGCCCGGCTGCCCTGGGCCGCCTTCGTCGTCGCCTGGCCGCTCTCCGGCGGCGACTGGCCCGGCCCCCTCCCGGGCTTCACCACCGTCGGGCACCTCCTCGCCGCCGCCCTCGGCTTCGCCCTGGCCGCCGCCGTGGCCCTCGGCGCCTCGCGGCGCCGGCGTGCCGGGGCCGAACGGCCGGCGGACGCCCACCCGTGACCGTCCCCCGGCTCTCCAGGGCCTCCGGGTTCCACGGCCTGTCGGGGCCGGGGGCCCGTCGGTTCCAGCGCCTGTCGGTTCCAGCGCCTGTCGGGGCGGGGCCGGTGGCCCGGGCGGCGGTCAGCCGGGCGGGCGCCGGTCGGCGGCGATGGCGGTGAGCAGCCGCTCGATCTCCTCCAGCCGGCGCCGCAGGTCCTCGACGTCGCTCCGGGTGGCGCTCTGCTCGCCCGCCTTGAGGGAGACCAGCAGCTGTCCGTCCGGCTCCAGCCGGGCCCGGGCGACGTCGCCGACCTTGTCGCCGTTCTGGATCCGGATGGCGTGCTCCAGCTCGGACGGGCGCAGCGCCAGGCTGTGCAGCGCGCCGGCGACCAGCTTGCCGTCCTTCACCACGGTGGTGGGCCGGCCCTCCAGGATCCGGGCGGCCCTCGGATCGCGCGCGAGCCAGCGGGTGACGGCGGCGTTCACCGCGATCAGGGTCACCGCCCCGATCGCGCCGCCGAGCAGGCTGTTGTCATTGCCGATGATGGCGTTCTGCACCACGTTGGAGAGCAGGAAGACGACCACCATGTCGAAGGTGTTCAGCCCCGCCAGCCCGCGCTTCCCGGCGAGCCGGAACAGCACCAGGATCAGCACGTAGACGGCGATCGTGCGGAGGACCTTCTCCACGATCGGAATCTGGACGGCCATCAGGTCGTGCCACACTGCCCCGCTCCTCCCGCCTCGACGGCTGCGAACGGGGCAGACGCTACGCCACGGTCACCGCTTGGGCCTGCCGCGCCGGGCCGCCGCGCCCCGCCCGCCGGCCTTGGCTCCCCCGGCCTTCGGCGCCCCGGCCCGCTGCCCGCCGGACTTCTGGCCGCCCGCCTTCTGCGCACCGCCCTTCTGCCCGCCGGACCGCTGCGGCTGCGGCTTGCCCCGGCCCGCCGCCGCCTTCTTCGGCTGCGCCTCCGGAGCCGCCTGCCCGGCCCCGCGGCCGCGCGAGCTGTTGACCGTGCGGCCGCGGACGATCCCGATGAACTCCTCCACCAGGTCCGTCGTCCGCTCCTGCGGCCAGGACAGCGCCACCTGGGACTGCGGCACGTCCGCCACCGGCCGGAAGGTGAGGTCCCGGCGGTGGTGCAGCCGGGCCAGGGACTGCGGCACCAGGAGTACGCCGACGTTCGCCGCGACCAGCTCGACCGCGTCCGCGGTGCTGTCCGGACGGGCGACGGCGGGGCGCCCGGGCAGGGTGTCGGCGGTGAGGCCCAGGGTGTCGTCGAGCGGGTGGAAGACCACCTCATCGGCCAGGTCCGCCACCGAGGCCTCCTCGGCGGCGGCGAGCCAGTGGTCCTTGGGGAAGACCACGACGGTGGTCTCGGTGTAGAGCGGGATCGCGCTCAGCACGTCCTTGTCGACCGGCAGCCGGACCAGCCCGGCGTCCGCGCCGCCCTCGCGGAGGGTCCGCTCGGCGTCGCCGGACTCGACCGCGAGGAGGTCCAGCGGCACGTCCGGGAGCCGCTCCTCCCAGACCCGGACCCATTTGCCGGGGGTCACGCCCGGGACGTACACGAGCCGGAAGGTCGGGTTCACCTGCATGTCTGTCACAGGGCAAGGCTACCGACCGTGACCGGGAGCGCCCGCGCACTCCCTTACCCTTGTCACCATGACATCGCTCAAGCAGAAGACCAGCCAGACCATGAAGCCGGCCACGGCGGCCAAGAAGCTGGGGATCTACCTCGACGCCGCGCCGACCGACTTCCAGGAGGGCGTGGTCTCCCGCGAGGAGCTGAACGCGCTGCAGGCCGAGCCGCCGCAGTGGCTCCAGGACCTGCGCAAGAACGGCCCGCACCCCCGCCCGGTGGTCGCCGCCCGGCTCGGCATCTCGATCTCCGGCCTGGCCCGCGGCGGCGTGACCGAGGCGCTGACCACCGAGCAGATCGAGGCCCTCCGGGCCGAGAACCCGCTCTGGCTCCAGCACGAGCGCGCCAACCAGGTGGACCTCCGCAAGGAGACCGCCCGGATCAAGGAGAAGCACGAGAAGGAGGCCGCCGAGGCCGCCGCCAAGGCCGCCAAGGAGGCGAAGGCCGCCCAGGCCCGCTGACCCGCCCTCCCCGGGCCCGGCACGGCGGCGCTCCGGCGCCGGCTGCCGGGCCCGTTCTCGTCGGGCCCGTTCTCGTCGGGCCCGTTCTCGTCGGGCCCGTTCTCGCCGGGCTCCGCTCGGCGAACCCCTAGAAGCGGACGGTCCGCAGAACGGAGTCCCCGCCCTTGAGCCCGGCCAGGTAGAGGGTGCGGCCGTCCGCGCCGAGCTGGACCTGGACGACGGAGTCCAGGCCGAAGCCGGTGACGGTCTCGCCGGGAACGGCCGCGCCGGTCGCGGGGTCGTACGACAGCAGTGCGGACTGCGGGGTCCTCGCGCCGGTGAACACGTGGACCCGGCCGGAGTCCGGGCTCGTCCCGAGCAGCCGGGGGCCGTCGGCGAAGGCCCCGAGGCCGAAGGCGGACCGGAAGGTGTTCGTCTCCGGGTCCAGGATGTCGGCGGTGACGGTGCCGTAGTCGCGGTAGCCGCTCGCGTAGACGGTGCGGCCGTCGGCGGCGAGCACGATCTCCTCGGCGGAGCCGAAGTCCGCCACCGGGTCGACGACCTCCGGGGCGGCGCCCTCGACGTCCAGGTGGTAGAGGTTGTCCGCGGTGCCGACCCAGGCGTCGGTGGCGTCGGGGCCGAGCACCACCCGGCCGACGGTGTAGCCGGTGAGGGTCACGCCGCCGGTGAAGGTCCGGGTGGCGGGGTCGTAGGCGAGGACGCGGCCGGCCCGGCTGCCCAGGCGCACGCCCCAGGGGCCGTACTGGGACAGGTACACCCGGGTTCCGTCCGGGCTGACGGTCACCCCGTTCAGTGCGCCCTTGGTCATGGCCCCGGGGCGGGGCTGGTCGGGCGTGGCGACCCGGGCGAGCTGCTGTCCGGTCGCGGCGTCGAAGGTCAGCAGGTCCCAGTCGACGGTCACGTAGACCCGGCTGCCGTCCGGGCTGACGGTCGGACGGCCGACGCTGTCGAAGCCGGTGACGGTGAGCAGGTCGGTGCTCGCCCCGGTACGGGTGTCGATGCTGCGGACGACCCGGGCCGAGTGGCCGGGGTCGACGGCGTGGCCGACCACCGCGTAGACGCGGGTGCCGTCCGGGACGACGGCGAACGACTCGGCCGTGCCGCCGAACGCCAGGGTGTCCGCCGTCGGGACGGCCCGGGCCGCGCTGACCGGCGGGCTCTCGGGCGCCGCGGCCGCGGTCTCCGTCCCGGTCAGCAGCAGTGCCCCTGCCGCCGCCACCGCTCCAAGCCAACGCGCTTTGCGCACAAGCCTGTTCATGCTTCCCCTCCCGCCGGTCGGATCGCGGCCCTGCCGCGTCCGCGTCAGGCTACGACACGGCCCGCGGACGGCGGAGCGGTTCGGTCGTACTCGGCCCGGCTCCGTCCGAACACAGCCCCTTCACGGCATCGACAGAACCGGAACCGGCCATGGACGGCGGCCGGATCCGCCTCCGCCGCGGAAACGGTTCCGCACGCCCGGCGAAGGCTTCCCGCGCCGCACGTGGCGTCACCCCGACGGCCCCGCGGACACGGTAGGGTCCGCTGGCGCGGCACCGGCCCGTCCGGCGGCCGCCGCCCACGCCCACCCCCGAGGGAGGAACCCCGTGCCGGCTCCCGCCCGCCGCGCCCCGGCCATGGCCGCGGCCGTCCTGCTCGCCGCCGCAGCCGCAGGCTGCTCGCCCGGCGGCGACCACGCCGCCAAGGGGGCCAGGTCCGCCTCCGCCTCCGCCCCGGCCGCTGCGGGTGACGCTGCGGCGGCCGCCCCGCCGCTGGCCGCCGCGATCGTCACCGGCCCCGGCCCGAAGGCGAGTTACGACGTCCAGCCGCAGCCCGCGCCGGGCAGCTGCCACTACCGCTACACCGCGGACAAGCAGCCGCTGCCCGACGCCTCCTGCACCCCGGGCGCGATCAGTCCGGCGGTGAACCAGGGCAACCTCAAGGACACCATCTGCAAGCAGGGCGGCTACACCTCGACCATCCGCCCGCCGTCGAACATCACGGGCAAGGAGAAGACCGAGAACGCCAAGTCCTACGGCTACGACGGCCCGATGGGCGACGCCGAGTACGACCACCTGATCAGCCTCCAACTCGGCGGCGACCCCAACGACCCGCGCAACCTGTGGGTCCAGCCGCCCTCCCCCGGCCACGTCCCCGGCAAGGGCCCGAACAACCCCAAGGACTCGGTGGAGACCCACCTCCACACCGCGATCTGCAAGGGCCAGGTCACCCTGGCCGCCGCCCAGCAGGCCATCGCCACCGACTGGACGACCGCCGAGGCCAAGCTCGCCCTCCGCGCCGCGTCCAGCCCGACCTCCGAGCCCGACGCCGACGGGGACTGACCGGCCGCTCCCCGAAGCTCGGACTCAACGACCGAGCACCGCACCGCCGTTGAGTCCGATCACCTGACCGGTCAGGTACCCGGCGGCCGGGGAGGCGAGGTAGGCGACCGCCTCGGCCACATCGGCCGGGGTGCCCGCCCGACCGACCAGGGTGTCCGCGACCTTCCGGGCGTGGAACTCCTCGCTCCAGCCGGCCCCGAAGATCTCGGTGTCCTCGATGTAACCGGGCGCGAGCACGTTCACCGTGATCCCGTCCGGCCCCAACTGCCGGGCCAGACCGAACGCCCAGCCGTGCAGCGCGGCCTTGGCGGCGGCGTACGAGCCCGCCGAGTGCGGGCCCGCGCCACCGCGCTGGGCCGCGGCCGAACTGACCACCACCAGCCGGCCGCCGGGACGGCGCAGCCCGTCCTGGAGCGCGGTGGTCAGCAGCACGGCGGTGAGCAGGTTGCCGTCCAGGTCCCGCCGCCAGGACGCGGCCAGCGCGCCCAGACTGCCGTCGGCCGGCGGCGTGACGATCGCACCCGCGTTGTTCACCAGCACGTCCACCGGCCCGAGTCCGGTGATCCGGGCCGCCGCCGCCTCGACCGCCGCCGGGTCGGTCAGATCGGCCGCGACCGGCACGACCCGCCCCGGACCGGCGGTCCGCTCGATCTCCTCCCGGGCCTGCTCCAGCACGGCCGGCCTGCGGCCCAGGATCACCACCCGGTGCCCGTCCCCGGCCAGCCGCGCCGCGATCGCCCGGCCGATCCCGGTACCGCCACCGGACACCACTGCGAGCCGATCCACCGTCATCACTTCGTCCCCCGTTCGTCAACCGGCCGCACGCCGGTCGCGCCGACCCCGGATCGGGCCGCACACCCCCATCGTGGCAGCCCCGCGCCTTGGCCCCCACGCCGCACCCCGGTACCGTGACCGGGCACGTGGGGGGACGTGGGCGGGCGCATGGGCGGGCGCATGGGCGGGACGGCACCGGGGGACGGTCGCAGTGGCACGGACGCGGACCAGGGGCATCAGGGGCCGGGGCGAGGAGGTGCCCGACACGGTGCTCGCCGCACTGATGGGCGGCCTGACGGCGGTGAGCGACGGGTGGCTGCTGGTGCACCTCCGGCGCGACGCCCGCACCGGGTGGGTGGAGCGCGAACTGCCGCAGGCAACCCTGGCCCTGATCGGCTTCACCGCCCTCACGGCCCTGCTCGGCGCGACCCTCGCCGGCCGAAGGTCGACCCCGCACCGCCGCTGGCGCTGGGCGATGCTCAGCGCGCTCCTCGGTCATCTGCTGGCACTGGGGGCCCTGATCGGCTACCTCCTGTTCCACCCGCGGGGATTCGTCGTCTTCCTCCTCCCCTGAGACCCGTTCCCGACGGCCCCTCAACCCCTCGAACGCCCGCCCTGCCGATGCCGCCGGCCCTGGGCACCGCGCTACTGGTCGTGCCGGCGGGCACCCCCGTTGCCCCGATCCGCGCCACCGGCCTCCCAGGCCGTCAACCTCCCTGCCAGGTCGAGCAGTTCGGGTGCGCGGAGCACCCGCCCGCCGAACCCGGGCAGCTCGACGTGCAGCGGCCCGGTCCAGCGCTCCGGGATCGCCGCCAGGCCGTACCTGGCACCGGCCAGGCCGCCGGTGACGGCGGCCACCGTGTCGGTGTCCCCGCCGAGGTCGATCGCGGCGCGCAGCGCCTGCTCGAAGCCCTCGGTGGTGCGCAGCGCCCAGACCGCCGAGCCGAGGCAGGGCCATACCGCGCCGTTGGCCTCGGTGGCGCGCTCCGGGTGCCAGTCGGGGGCGAGGACGGTGGCGTAGCGCTCCCGGTGGTCGGGGTCGACGTGGGCGAGGACGGCGGGGAGCTCGGCCAGCGGGTCGGCGCCGTGGAGCGCGAGCCGGACGAGCTCGTGGAAGATCGCCGAGCCCTCCCAGGCGGCCCCGTCCCCGTGGGTCAGCGCCGCGATGCGCCGGGCCGCGTCCATGGTGGCCCGCCGCCCGGCGCGGGCGAACGCGACGGCGGAGGTCGAGGCCCGCATCAGGGCGCCGTTGCCGGCGGCGCGCAGCGTGGTGTTGAAGTGGACGGCGGCGGCGAGGTCCCAGGGCAGGCCGCTGGTCAGGACGACTTCCGTCTGGATGCCGATGTCCCGGGGGTCGGCGGCGGCCCAGCGGCGGAACCGGTCGAAGACGTCCGGGAGGTCCAGGCTTCCCCGCTCGATCAGGGACTCGGCGACCAGGACGGCCATCTGGGTGTCGTCGGTGGCCTCGCCGAGCCCCCAGCCGCCGCCCGCCACCAGGTCACCGGGGGTGTCCGGGAAGCGGGCGGAGAAGGCGCCGGCCGGGCCGAACTCGTAGGGGGCGCCGAGGGCGTCGCCGACGGCGGCTCCGAGGACGGCCCCGGCGGCGCGCTCGTCGGGGCCGGTCATGCCACGGGCGGGACGACCGGCAGGTTGCGCTTGTGCTCGGTGCGGCGGTAGTGGCCGAGGACGGTGCGGAAGACGTCCTCGCTGACCGGCAGGCCCTCCAGGAAGTCGTCCAGTTCGTCGTAGCCGACCCCGAGGGCGTCCTCGTCGGGGCGGCCGGGGGCGAGGTTCTCCAGGTCCGCGGTCGGGACCTTCTTGACCAGCTCGGCCGGTGCGCCCAGCGCCTCGGCGATCGCCCGCACCTGCCTCTTGGTCAGGCCGGACAGCGGCATCACGTCGGCCGCGCCGTCGCCGAACTTGGTGAAGAAGCCGACGGCGGCCTCGGCGGCGTGGTCGGTGCCGACGACCAGCCCGCCCTTGGCGCCCGCCGCCGCGTACTGGACCACCATCCGCTGGCGGGCCTTGACGTTGCCGCCGACGAAGTCCTCGTGGCCGTGGTCGCTGTAGGTCAGGCCGGCGGCCTTCAGGGCGGCGAGCGCGCCGTCGGTGGCGGGCTTGACGTCGACGGTCAGCACCTCGTCGGCGCGGATGAAGCCGAGCGCGAGCTGGGCGTCCGCCTCGTCCGCCTGGACACCGTACGGCAGCCGCATCGCGGTGAAGGTCACCTCGCGGCCCTCGGCCCGCAGCCGCTCGACGGCGAGCTGGCACAGCCGTCCGGCGGTGGTGGAGTCGACGCCGCCGCTGATGCCCAGCACCAGGCTGCGCGCGCCGCTGGTCCGCACCTGGTCGGCCAGGAACTCCACCCGGCGCTCGGCCTCCGTCGCGGGGTCCGGCACGGGCGCGACCCCGAGGGCACGGGCGATCTCCCGCTGGACGTCGGCGGGCAGGGGCTCGGTCATTCCGACTCCTCGGGACGGTGGTGGGTGGCGCGGTCACGAGGATACGACCACCGGCGATGCGGCCGTCACGGGCGGGGGGTCTCCCGCGGGCCGGGGGACTCCTCCGGGCTGGGGGACTCCTCCGGGCTGGGGGGCTCGCCCGGGCCGTCCGCGTTCGTGGGCCCGGGCGCATCCGTGGGCCCGGTCGCGGCCGCAGGCCCGTCGACGTCCGCCGGCCCGTCCGGCTTCCGCAGCGAGACCGGCCGCTCGGGGCCCGGCGCCGGGTGCGTCAGGATGTCGAGCACCACCGCGCCGTCCACCGTCTCCTGGGCCACCAGCTGCGCCGCCAGCTCGTCCAGGTGGTGCCGGTGCTCGGTGAGCAGGCCGAGGGCCCGCCGCTCGGCCTGGCGCAGCAGGCCGGCCACCGCCTCGTCCACGGCGCGCTGGGTCTGCTCGGAGTACGGGCGGCGCAGCAGGTCCTCGGGGTTGTCGCCGAGGTAGTGCGGGGTGCCGCTGGAGTAGCCGACCGGTCCGAGCTCCGGGGAGAGGCCGAATTCCCGGACCATCCGGGTGGCGACGGAGGTGGCGTTGGCGAGGTCGTTGGCGGCGCCCGTGGAGCCTTCGCCGAAGACCACCAGTTCCGCCGCGCGGCCGCCGAGCTGGACGGTGAGCAGGTCGGTCAGGTAGCCCTCGCTGTACAGGTGCCGCTCGGCCTCGGGCAGCTGCTCGGTGGCGCCGAGGGCGACGCCGGCCGGGAGGATGGTCACCTTGGCGACCGGGTCGGCGCGCTCGCACAGCGCGGCCATCAGCGCGTGGCCGGACTCGTGCACCGCGACGGCGTGCCGCTCCTCGGGCAGCAGCGCGTTGGAGGACTCCCGGCGGCCGAGCAGCACCCGGTCGCGGGCGGTGTCGAGGTCGTCGGCGGTGAGGGTGGCCCGGTCGGCGCGCACGGCGTTGATGGCGGCCTCGTTGACCAGGTTGGCGAGGTCGGCGCCGGAGAAGCCGGGGGTGCCGCGGGCGAGCCGTCCGAGGTCGACGTCCGGGGACAGGGTCTTGCCGCGGGAGTGCACGGCGAGGATGGCGGCCCGCTCGGCCTGGTTGGGCAGCGGGACGGTGACCTGCCGGTCGAAGCGGCCGGGGCGTGTCAGGGCCGGGTCGAGGGCGTCCGGGCGGTTGGTGGCGGCGATGACGACGATGCCGGTGCTCTGGTCGAAGCCGTCCATCTCGGCGAGCAGCTGGTTCAGGGTCTGCTCGCGCTCGTCGTTGCCGCCGAACCGGGTGCCGCCCGCGCGCCGGCCGCCGACGGCGTCGATCTCGTCGATGAAGATGATCGACGGTGCGCGTTTGCGGGCCTCGTCGAAGAGGTCGCGGACCCGGGAGGCGCCGACGCCGACGAACATCTCGACGAAGCCGGAGCCGGTCACCGAGAGGAAGGGCACCGAGGCCTCGCCGGCGACCGCCCGGGCGAGCAGGGTCTTGCCGGTGCCCGGCGGCCCGACCATGATCACCCCACGTGGCCCCTTGGCCCCGGCGGCGGCGTACCGCTCCGGGCTGCGCAGGAAGTCGACCACCTCGCTGACCTCCTGCTTCACCCCCTCGTACCCGGCCACGTCGGCGAACCCGGTGTCCGGCCGCTCGGCCTCGATGATCTTGGCCCGGGACCGCCCGATGGCGCTCAGGCCGCCGCCCAGCGAGCGGGCGGCCATCCGGCCGGACCAGAGGAAGAGCGCACCGAAGATCAGCAGCGGCAGGAACAGCAGCAGGGTCGACCAGATCGAGCCGCTGCTGCTCCGGCTGCCGGTGACCGCCACGTGGTGGTCGGCGAGCGCGCCGCTGAGCTGGGAGGTGTCCAGGGCGGTGGGGATCTGGCTGGTGAAGTGGGTGCCGTCCTTGAGCGTGCCGCTCACCCCGCCGGTGTCGCTGACGTTCACGGTCTGCACCTGGCCGGAGTCCACCCGGCTCACGAAGTCGGAGTAGCCGTAGCGCGTGCCGGGCTTGCCGGAACTGGAGAAGAGCACCAGCAGGAGCAGCGTGACCAGCACCGCGACGGGCAGCAGCCAGCGGCGCCACGACGGCGGAGGCGGAACTTTGGCCGGACCGCCGGGGCCCTGGTTCCGGCCCTGACCGGGACCCTGACCGGGGCCCTGGTTCCGGCCCTGGCCGGGGCTCGGGCCTCGCGGCTGGCCCCAGCTCTGCCTCGGGCGCGGGCCCGGGTCGGAGCCGCGGTCGGCGCCGGGGCCCGAGTCGGAGCCGCGGTGGACGCCGGGGCCCGGGTCGGAGCCGCGGTGGACGCCGGGGCCGGGGCCGGGGCTGGACCCGGGACCAGGTGGAGTCGCGGAGTGACGGACAGCGCGCAGCCGGATTCGTACGATCATCCACGCTCACCGCCTCTCGGGGGGGCCGAACAGCCTCCGCCCCTCCATGGTCGGACGGTCCGGGCCCGGACGGGAGCCCGAAGGGGGTGGCAACGGTCCACTCGGGGGAGAACGACCCGCTCGGCGCCACGGCCCGCAGCGCCGGATCGGGCTCGGGCGTCGGGCTCGGCGTCGGGCACGGGAGGCGGAATCGGGCACGCCGAAGGCCGGTCCGGTACGTGGGGGCGGGCCGTCGCGAACGGTTTGCGGAAGCCTGCCCGGCGCTTCCACCGCACCCGGCGAAGCCTTCGCCCGGCCGCTTTCTCGGCCGCTCCTCCGGGCGCGCTCAAAGATCCTCGGGCCGTGCGGAGTTGGCGATCGAGCCGCCCACCAGGACGATTCGTGACCTAGAGTAGCCGCATGGTCAACGAGGAACTGCCAGCCCTGCACAAGACGCCCGAGGCCGCCGTGGAACCCCGGGCCGGGGACAGCGACCGGGAGGCGGTGGCCGAGCAGTTGCGGGTCGCCGCCGGTGACGGCCGCATCGACCTCGGGGAATTGGAGGAGCGGCTCGACCGCACCTACGCCGCGCGGACGTACGGCGAACTCGACATCCTGGTGGCCGACCTCGGCGGCCGGGTGGAGGCCCGGGAGGTGTCCGCGGCGGAGGAGGTCCTCACGCTCCGGCCCCGGATGAACAACATGGTGCAGAGCGGCCGCTGGTCCGTGCCCCGCCGGATCGTCGCGGAGACCAAGATCTCGCTGCTCACGGTCGACTTCACCGAGGCCGTGTGCCCCCACAAGGAGATCACGGTCGAGGCGTCGACCGGCATGGGCCACATCCGGCTGATCGTCCCGCGCGGCTGGGGCGTACGGATCGACCCGTCGAGCACCAACACCGGAAACATCGTCAACAAGGCCGCCGAGCAGGCGGAGCCGGGCGCCCCGGTGCTGACCGTGATCGGCCACCCCCGGTCGGGGCCGATCAGGATCAAGCAGCGCCGCCGGGGCTGACGGGCCGGAGGCCGGGCCCGCGGCAGTCCTCCGTGCGGGCACCGAGGGGGCTCGGTGCGGGCACGGCGAGGGCGCGGCGCGGCCTCCGCCGGGGTGGCTCAGGAGAAGTCGAGCCCGCCCGTCCGGGTCCGCTTGAGCTCGAAGAACTTCGGGTACCCGGCCAGCAGCCGCACGCCCTCGAAGACCCGCAGGGCGTCCTCGCCGCGCGGGATGGCGCTCAGCACCGGGCCGAAGAAGGCGACTCCGTCCACGTGGATGGTCGGCGTGCCGACCTCCTCGCCGACCGGGTCCATGCCCTCGTGGTGGCTCTTGCGCAGGGCCTCGTCGTACGCGGTGCTGTTCGCCGCCTCGGCCAGCTCCTCCGGCAGCCCCGCTGCCACGAGCGCCTCGCGGATGACGGCGTCGTCGGCCTCGCGGTCCTGGTCGTGCAGTCGGGTGCCGAGCTCGGTGTACAGCGCGCGCAGCACCTGCGGACCGTGCTGTTCGGCGGCGGCGATGCAGACCCGCACGGGGCCCCAGCCGGTGGTCATCAGGCGCTGGTAGCGCTCGGGCAGGTCGGTGCGGCCCTCGTTGAGGACGGACAGGCTCATCACCCGGAAGTTCAGGTCGAGTTCGCGCTGCCGATCGACCTCCAGGATCCACCGGGAGGTTATCCAGGCGAAGGGGCAGACGGGGTCGAAGTAGAAGTCGACCTTGACGGTGTCGCTGTCGGCCCGGTGGCCGTTGTCGAGGTGCTGGTCGAGCTGCTGGGCAAGCTGCTGGGCGGGCGCGCCGGTCGTCATATCGTTCGTCACATCGTTCGTCACACCGGAGAGGCTAGTGGACCGAGTGGACCACTCTCCAGAGCCAATCGACAGCTGCCACAGTGGGCCACTTCTCGCCGCCCGGCCGCTCAGCCGCACGTCGTCCCGTTCGCCGGCACCGTGCCGTCCAGGAGGTAGGCGTCCACGGTCTGCTTCAGGCACGGGTTGCCGGTGTTGTAGCCGCCGTGCCCCTCGCCCTGCAGGGTGACGGTGACGCCGACGCCCGCGCCGAGCTGCTCCGCCATCGTGCGGGCGCCCTCCACCGGGGTCGCCGGGTCGCCGGTGGTGCCGACCACCAGGACCGGGGCGGCGCCCGGCGCGGAGACGTCCGGGTGGGCGGCCCTGCCCGGGACGGGCCAGCCGGTGCAGGCGGTCAGGCCCCAGGCGGTGAAGGACCCGAACACCGGGGAGACGGCACGGAACTGCGGCAGCTGCTGCTGCACGTCCTGGTCGGAGTAGCGCTGCCGGGCGTCCACGCAGTTGATCGCCCGGTTCGCGGCGTTCAGGTTGGTGTAGTGCCCCTGCGCGTCTCGCCCGTTCAGCCCGTCGGCGAGCTGGAGCAGCGTGTCGCCGGTCCCCAGCTCCATCGCCTCGGTGAGCCCGGTGGCCAGCGCGGGCCAGGTCTCCTGGCTGTACAGGGCGGCCGCGATGCCGGTGACGGCCAGGCTCTCGGTGAGCTGCCGCCCCTGCTTGGTGGGCAGCGGCGACTGCGCCAGCTTCTGCATCAGTGCTTCGACCTTCGCGGTGCCGTCGTCGCCGCCCGCACCGGTCGGGCAGGCGGTCCCGGCCTGGGCGGCGCAGGCCTTCATGAAGTCGCCGAGGGCGAGCTGGAAGCCCTGGGCCTGGCCGAGCGCGGACTGCTGCGGGTCCTTGGTCGGGTCGACCACCGAGTCCAGCACCATCCGTCCGACCTGCTGCGGGAACAGGTGCGCGTAGACGCCGCCGAGCTGGGTGCCGTAGCTGATGCCGAAGTAGGAGAGCTTCTGGTCGCCCAGCACCTGCCGCATCAGGTCCAGGTCGCGCGCTGCGCTCTCGGTGTCCACGTACGGCAGCACCGCGCCGGAGTTGTGCTCGCAGGCGGCGGCGAAGCCGGCGTTGTCGGCGTCCAGGGCCTTCACCGCTTCGGGGGTTTCGGGGGTGCTGTCGGTGGCGGTGGCGGCGTCCATCGCCCGGTCGTCCAGGCATGTCACCCCGGCGCTGGCGCCGACTCCGCGCGGGTCGAAACTCACCAGGTCGTAGCGGGAGTTGAGGGAGCTGTAGCTCGCGGCGAGGGCGGGCAGGGTGGCCACGCCGGAGGCGCCGGGGCCACCGAAGTTGAACAGCAGCGAGCCGATCCGGTGCTCCTCGTCCTTGGCCCGGCTGCGGATCAGCGCGAGGTCGATCGTCGTACCGTCCGGCTTGCCGTGGTCCAGCGGGGTCTTGAGGGTGGCGCACTGCCAGTCCTCGGCGGCGGGCGCGGTGCCGCTGCCCTGGGCGCTGATGGGGGCGGAGCAGGCGTGCCAGTCCAGCTGTTGGGCGGCCGCTCCGGTGGCGGCGCCGGTCCCCGTCCCCGCGCCGCCGGCCGCGGAGGTGGGCGCGGGCTCGGCGGCGGAGGAGCCGTCGCCCCGGCAGCCGGTGGCGGCGGTGAGCAGCAGGGCGGCCAGGCCGAACGCTCCGGCGCCGCGGACGACGGTGTGCATGGGGTGGGTCCACCTCTCGGGTCGGCCGGGCACCCGGCACGCGGCCTCGGGCCGGCCGGACGCCCCGGCGCTCGGCGGGACGGCGTACGCCCGGCGCTCGGTTCGTCGACGCACCACAGACCCTAGGGGCCGGATCCCGCGGATGCCTGGTGGAACCGCCTGGACGGGGGCGTGCGCCGAACCGGATTCCACCGGCCGACCGGGTGAAGGACGGGGCCGCACGGCCCGGTTGCGGAGGCTCGCGACGACGGTGGGGGCGCGTCTTCCCCGGCCCCGTCCTGCCCTGGCCCTGCCGATCGGCAGGGCCAGGGCAGGGCGGGGCCTCACGACGAGGGGGGAGCCCCCCCTCCCCCCCCCCCTCCCCCCCCTGCCCCCCCCGCCCGACGGGCCCAGGGCAGGGATCGCGCCTCGGGAACCTCCCGATCGGCACATGTGCGACGAGCAGCCGGCGCGCAAGGATGACGGCCATCGGGGCCCCGCCGGTGGGGCCCGGAAAGGAACCCTGCCGTGACCGCCCTGTTCCCGTCGCTTCCGCGCCTGCCGCTCCCGTTCCTGTCCCTCCCGCGTCTGCCGTTCCTGCCGCTGCCGCTCCCGCGTCCGCCGTTCGCCCTGCCCTCCGCCTGCCGGGCCCTCCTCCGCGCCCGCGTCAACGCTTCGCGGGCCATCGGCGCCGCGGGTCGCCGGCGCGGCACCCCCTCAGCGCAGCGCCATGCCCGGGGTTCCCCGCACCGCGTACGCCGGCAGGCGCAACCCGCCGAGGGCGGCCCGGGGCAGGCTCAGCCCGAAGCGCCGCTCGACGGCACCGAGGGCGCGGCGGCGGGCGGCCCCTTCGGGCTCGCGCCCGGGGTCGCGGGGGGTCACGCCGTCGGCCTCCAGGACTCCGGCGGCGACCAGGTCCGGCACCAGCAGGTCCGGCTCCTGGCCCCAGCGCCAACGTTCCTCGCCCAGGCCGAAGCCGCACAGCACGGCGCCGTCCCGGGCGTAGTCGAGCAGGGCCGGCCGCTGCTCCGGCATCGGGCGGAAGTGCACCACCTCGACGCCGTCGCGCGCTATCTCGATGAGCAGTTCGCCGCCCGTGGAGTCGCCGTACTCGATCGCGAACGACCAGCCGGCGCACTCGCCGACCCGGATCACGCCGTCGCCGTCGTCACCGGGGCGGTAGACCTCGATGTCCAGGTCCCGGATCTCGGTGTCGCTGATCGGCTCGGTCGCGGTGGCCGGGTCGGCGCCCATCCGGCGGGCGAGCTCCTGGGGCGTGATCCCCCGGGCGAAGACGACGCCGCCGACCTCACCGTCCGGGTCGGGTCCGGCCGTTGACGGTCGGCCGGTCGACCGGCGTCCTGTTGACGGTCGACCCGTGGCCGGCCGGCCGATCTCGGCGAGCCATTGGATGCCGTCCCCGTCCTGTCCCACTCCCCCGTGCGTGCCGTCGGTCATGCCGCCCTCCCCTCGCGCATGGCCTGCGGTGACCGGGCGCGCAAGTGGGCACCCTAACCGACCCTGCCGACACCCGGCCGCCGGTCGCCGGATCAATGCCGGAACCGGCCGTGCGCGGGCCGACAACCACCCCTGTTCGATCGGAAGGAGGCCGATCCGGAATCGAACCCACCTGGCCCGCACCGCCGTTCACGGGGCGCCGCCGTTCACCCGGCCCGCACCGCTGTTCGCCCGGCACCTGCGCGGCCCGGCTCCCCGGACACTCACCCGGACCCGGCGGGCACCTTCCGGCCCACGGCTTCGAACAGCAGCTTCGCGGCCACCGTCGCCCCGTCGGTGCGGATGCCGCCGGCCACGGCCCCCGCCCCCGCCCGCGCCCGGGTCCCGGGCGCCAGGGCCGTACCGAGCGCGGCGGAGAGCGAGTCCACGGTCGGCGTCCGGTCGAGGTGGGCCGCGCCGATGCCCAACTCGGCGACCCGGCCGGCCCAGTACGGCTGGTCGGCGATCCGGGGGACGACCACCTGCGGCACGCCCGCCACGGCCGCGGTCGTCGTGGTGCCGGCGCCGCCGTGGTGGACGACGGCGGCCACCCTGCGGAACAGGGCCTGCTGATTCACCTCGCCGACGACGTGACAGTCCTCGCCGTCGTCGATCGGGGCGAGCCCGGCCCAACCGCGGGCGAGCAGCACCCGGCGGCCGTGCGCACGGCTCGCTTCGACGGCCACCCGCGCGATGCCCTCCGGGGCGTGCGCGGCCATGCTGCCGAAGCCGACGTACACGGGTGGTTCACCGGCGTCCAGGAACGCCTCCAGGTCGGCCGGGAGCGGGCGGTCGTCGGGGAGGATCCACGCCCCGGTCGGCACCACGTCGAGTTCCGTCATGCCCTCCGACGGGCACAGGGTCGGATCCGCCGCCAGCCACGGCCGCTCGGTGAAGACGTGGTCGCGGACGTTCTCCACCGGCGGCAGACCGATGGCCGCCCGGTGGTCGTTGAGCGCCTCCCGGTACAGCCCGTTGACCCGCTGGGCGTCCTGCTCCCAGAGTTTCCGGTAGTCGGTCTCGTCCTGCGGGGACGGCGTGCCCGGCCGCCGGCCGGGCCGGAAGTGCCGCGAGGGCAGTCCGAAGATGTGGAAGCAGGCCAGCACGTAGTGGAGGCCGAGCTTCTCCGCGACGTCCCGCGCCCCGGCCGGCATCAGGCCGGTCGCCAGCAGCACGTCGCAGCCCTCGGCCGCCGCGGTCAGCGTCTCGAACCTCGCGGCGACCAGCTCGCGGGCCAGCCGGAACGCGTCCTCCGCCGTCGGTGCCCCAGGACCGGCGACGATCGAGCGCACCGACGGGCCGAGCGGCACCAGCGGCACCCCGACCCTCGCCAGCAGGGCCGCGAACTCCTCGTCCGGCGGCGCGCACACCCGTACGTCCGCGCCGAGCCCCCGCAGCGCCGCCGCCAGCCCCGCCAGCGGCTCGACATCCCCGCGCGATCCCCATGTCGTCATCAACACGCGCATTTCACGACTCCCGTTTCCGCAGGTCATGGCCTTACGGTCGGGATTCTGCGCCACAACGGGGGCCTTGCCGCAAGCCCCGGGTCACGCTGTAGCTTGATAGTGGTAGGGGGATCGGCTCTCCTCGCCGTTTCCTTTGGCCGCCCGGTCCCACCCGCTCCCCCGAACCGGCCGAACCGGCAGCACCGGCCGGCCACCCGCCATGAGCGGCGGCCAGACGGGCAAGCAGGCGGGCAGGCGGCCAGACGGGCAAGCAGGCAGGAAAGCGGGCAGGCAGGGCGACCGGCAGCCCGGCACACCACCACGCGCTACACGCCACGCCGACGCATCAGCACCCCGTACAGCACCGCGGCCACCACCACACCCAGCGGCAAGGCCAGATCCACCCCGGCCAAGGCCGCCAACGGACCCGTGTAGAGCGTGTCCACACCGAGCGCCGCTGCCGTGACGCCGCCCGCGAGGGCGACGGCGCCGGCCGGGTTGACACCGGCGCGGTACCAGAAGGGACTGCCGGGGCTCTCGTCGCCGAGGGCGCGGCCGTCGTAGCGGTTGCGGCGCAGCAGGATGTCGGTGGCGTAGACGGCGGTGCTGGGGCCGAGGAGGACGACGGTCAGCTGGAGGACGTTGCTGACGGTGTCGAGGAAGTTGGAGACCAGCAGGGCGTACAGCGTCAGCGAGACCGCGACCGCGCCGTCCACCAGCACGCTGAGGGTGCGGCGGATGCGGATGCCGACGGCCTGGAGGGCGAGGCCGGCGCTGTAGGCGGTGAGGGCGTTGACCGCGATGGTGCCGACCACGAGGGAGAGCAGGAAGACGGGGTTGAACCACCCGGGCAGGATCTGCCGGAGGGCGGCCTGCGGGTCGGTCATGTCGACGGCGGTGGCACCGAGCACGCCGAGGCCGCCGACCACCACGCTGGGCAGGAAGCCGCCGAGGGCCGTCCAGCCGAGGACCGCGCGCGGGGCGGTGGTCGCGGGCAGGTAGCGGGAGAAGTCCGCGCTGGTGGTGTACGAGAGCGGGCCGGAGGCGATCAGGGTGACGCCGGCCAGGGCGGCCGCCCAGAGCCGTCCGCCGGTGAGCGGTTCGGGCTGGCTCCAGGCGAGGTCGGCGTGGGTGACGATCGCGTAGCCGACCACCGCGAACGCCGCCGTGAGGCCGAGGGTGATCGGCAGGTAGAGCCGGAGGATCACGGCGTGCCCGTACACGCTGATGGTGAGGGTCAGCACGACGATCGCGATCACGATGGTGATCTTGATCGGGGTGGTCGGGGTGATTCCCGCCTCCTCGGCGAGCGAGAAGGCGGCGACGGCGGCCGCGGCGAGGTTCAGCGCGAAGTAGCAGACCGAGATCATCCAGCCGGTGACGGCGTTGTTCACCCGGTTGCCCCGGATGCCGTACATGGCGCGGGTGATCACCTCGCTGGGCGCGCCGGCGGCCGGTCCGGAGACCGCGAGCAGGCCGGTGCCCAGCCAGAACAGGTTGCCGAGGACGACCACCGCGAAGGCCTGCCAGAGGTCGAGGCCGCTCAGGACGAGGGCGCCGCCGACCACCAGGTTGAGGTAGTTGACGCTGGCCGCGGCCCAGACCGGGAACAGTTCGCGGGCGCGCCCGCGCCGCTCGGTCTCGGGGATGTGGTCGATGCCGTGGACCTCGACCCGGCCGCCCCGTTCCTGCTGGGGCGGGGCGGCCGGGCGCGGGGGCAGGTCCGGGGAAGTGTGGGGGTGGTCCGGGAGCGTGGACGCCATTGGGGGCCCTCCGTGGGGGTGTCGTGCCCACCTGCTTGCTTATTGGTCGCACACTCAATAGCATCCGGAACATGACGTCAAGCGTTCAGCGCAAACGGGTTCGCAAGTCCCCCGAGGACCGCCGGGCGGAGATCGTCGGCGCCGCGGCCGAGGTCGCCCTCACCGAGGGACTGGAGTGCATCACCCTGCGCCGGATCGCCGAGCAACTCGACGTCCGGCCCGGCCTGATCAGCCACTACTTCCCCGCCGTCGAGGACCTCGTCGCCGAGGCCTTCGGCAGCGCCGCCACCGCGGAGCTGGAGGCACTGCTGCCCACCGAGCCGCCGGACGGGTCCGCGCTGCGACACCTGGCCCGCTTCTTCGCCCGCACCACCGGCCCGTCCTACGACGACATGAGCCGGCTCTGGCTCAACGCCCGCCACCTCAGCCGCTACCGCCCCGTCCTGCGCGAGCGCGTGCTCGACCAGGAGAACGGCTGGCGCGGCCGGCTCGGCGGTGTCATCGCCGCCGGGGTCGAACAGGGCGAATTCCGCACCGACGACCCGGTGCTGACGGCTGTTCGGATCCTCGTCGTGATCGACGGCCTGGCCGTCCACGCCAACACCGGGCTGCGCGACCACCCGTCCTCCGTCACCCGGCTCGCCGCCGCCACCGCCGAACGCGAACTGGGCCTGTCCGACGGCACGCTGAACCCCGCGGACACCACGAGCCCGACGGACGCGCCCGCCCCCACGCCCCCCGCTCCTGCCCCGGTCGCCGAGCAGTCCTGACCGAAGCCCCCGCACCCCCGCAACCCCACCCCCACCCGCAGCACCGCTGGAGCCGAAGTGCGCACCTCCCTGGTCCTCCTCTCCGCCCGTCTGCTCGACCCCGCCTCGGGCGGCTTCCTCCCGCAGACCGCCCTCGCCGTCGTGGACGGCCGGATCGCCGCCCTCGGCGACGACCGCACCGTCCGCGAACTCACCGACCCCACGACGACGGTGATCGACCTCAAGGGCGCCGTGGTCACCCCCGGCCTGGTGGACGGCCACCTGCATCCGGTCACCGGCGCCGAGCTCACCCACGGCCTGGACCTCTCCGCCTGCACCGACCTGGCCGGCGTCCGCGCCGCCCTCGCCGCCGAGGCCGCGCGCCTCGCCCCCGGAGCCTGGCTGCACGCCTGGGGTCTGGACCCGAACGTCTTCGGCGACCGTCCGGTGGAGTCCGCCGCCCTCGCGTCCGTCCTGGACGGCGTCCCGGCGCTGCTCCAGCTCTTCGACGCCCACTCGATGCTCGCCAGCCCGCGCGCCCTGGAGCTGGCCGGCGTGGACGGACCGCGCAGCTTCGACCAGGCCGCCGAGGTGGTCTGCGACGCCGAGGGCCGCCCCACCGGCCTGCTGCTGGAGGACGCCGCCTGCGAGCTGGTCGAGCGCGCCGCCCCCCGGCCCACCCGCGCCGAGCGCCGCGACCGCCTCGCCGTCGCGCTGCGCGCCATGGCCGCCACCGGCCTCACCGGCGGCCACGCGATGGACGCCAACGGCGACAGCCTCGACCTCTACGCCGACCTGGACGAGGCGGGCGAGCTGCCGCTGCGGCTGCGCGTCGCCCCCTGGTGCCAGCCCGGCGTGGACGCGGACGGGCTGCGCGCGCTGATCGCGCAGCAGGACCGGGGCGGTCGGCTCTGGCGGGTGGACGGCGTCAAGCTGTTCATGGACGGCACGATCGACAACGGGACGGCCTGGCTGGAGCGCCCGGACTGCCACGGCGAGTCCACCCACGCCTTCTGGCCGGACCCGGCGCACTACACCCACGTCGTCGGGGAGCTGCACCGCGCCGGGGTCCCGACCGCCACCCACGCGATCGGCGACGCCGCGGTCCGGCACGCGCTCGACTCGATCGAGAAGGCGACGACGAGCGGGCCGGCGAACGGGGGCACGACGCCCGGGACCTCCCCCGTGCGGCACCGGATCGAGCACATCGAGACCGTTCCGGACGCGGTGGTCCGGCGGTTCGCCGAGCTGGGCGTGGTCGCCTCCATGCAACCCACCCACTGCTGCGACTTCACCCGCGCCGACCACACCGACAACTGGTCCCGCCGCCTCGGCGAGGAGCGGGCCGACCGCGCGTGGCGCTGCCGCGACCTCTGGGACGCGGGCGCCACCGTCGTCCTCGGCTCGGACTGGCCGATCGCCCCCTACCCGCCGCTGGGCGTCATGGCGGGCGCCCGCCACCGCCGCCCCACCCGCGACCTGAGCCAGGCCCCGCACAACCCCGGCCAGGCGCTCACCGCTCTGGAGTCGCTGCTGGCGATGACCGCCAACGCCGCCCGCGCCGCCGGTGAGGAGCAGCTGGCGGGCCGGATCGCCGTCGGCCACCGCGCCGACCTCACCGTGTTCGCCGCCGACCCGCTCACCACCCCGGCCACCGAACTGGCGGACCTCCCCGTCCTGCTGACCGTCCTGGACGGCCGTCCCACCCACCGGTCCGCCTCGCTCTGAACCGGCCGTAGCCGGCGAACGCCCGGCGGCCCCGCCGTGCACCCCCGGGCGGGGGGCACGCGGGGCCGCCCGGGCCCGCGTCCGTGTCCGTGTCCGTGTCCATTCGTGCTGAACCGCGCAGCCCCCGCACTCCGTTGTCTTCCGCTTCCGTTGTCCGTACGGTGGTCCCGCGCTCCGACCCGCCCCGCCGGGAGCGCCGGACCTCCCGGGGGTTGTCCCCCCGCCGGATCCGGTGGTGTTCCCCAGCGCGTCGCCGCCCCTCGGTGATCGACGATTCGTTGGCCGGCATTCGTCGGCGAACCGTTCGCACCCATCGAACCGGCTGCCCGAACCGTCGAATTGACGGATCGGCGTACCGGCGGATCGATGGTTCGAGGAACCGAGGAGCAGCCCGACATGACCGCACGCAGCGAGGAGCGCGGCAAGCGCATCGACCGACGCGCCCTGCTGACCGCCACCGCGGCCGCCGTGACCGCCACCCTGCTCGCCCCCGCGGCCCGCGCGGACCAGTCGACGAGCGCCGACCAGCCGGAGACGGCGAACCGGACGGACCGTCAGACCTCCACCGTGGTCCGCGAACTGGCTGCTCTCGCCCACCCGTTGCGGTCCACCGAACCCGCCGGCCGGACCACCGACCTGCGGCCGCTGGGCACGATGATCGGTGACGCCACGGTGGTGGGGCTCGGCGAGGCCACGCACGGCGCGCACGAGTTCTTCACCTTGAAGCAGCGGGTGCTGCGCCACCTGGTCGAGGAGAAGGGGTTCACCACCTTCGCCCTGGAGACGAGCTGGTCCAGCGGCCTGCGGATCGACGACTACGTCCAGGGCCGCACCGGCGGTGACGCCCGGCAGCTGGTGAAGGACACGATGGGCACCTCGCCCTGGGAGCGCCAGGAGTTCGCCGACCTGATCGACTGGATGCGCGACCACAACCGTGAAAACCCGCTGCGCCCGGTCCACTTCCTCGGCGACGACCTGAACTTCCCCGCGATCGGCGACCAGCTCTTCGACCGGGTGACCGCCTACGTGCGCGAGGCCGCCCCCGGGTCGCTGCCGCGGCTGGAGCAGCTGTACGCCGGCCTGCGCCCCTTCGACGACGCCATCGGCTACGTCACCACGCGGCCGCTCGCCGAGCGGCGGCAGAACGCCGTCGTGGCGCAGCGGACGCTGGAGCTGGTCACCGCCGCCGGGCGCGCGGCCGGGGCCGGGGGCAAGGAGGACGAGGCGTACGCGTGGGCGCTGCAGCACGCCCGGAGCATCGCCCTGACCTTCGCCTTCAGCGCGGTGAACCTGGAGGACACCGCCGACGTGGCCGCGATGCAGCAGCTCCGCGACCGGGCGATGACCGACAACACCCTCTGGTGGCAGCGCCGCACCGGCGGGAAGGTGCTGCTGTCCGCGCACAACGGCCATGTCGGGTACCGGAGCAGCGACCCCGAGCTCTACCCCAGGACCCAGGGCGAGTACCTGCGCGACGCCCTCGGCACGGGCTACGTCGCCATCGGTCTCACCTTCGGCCGCGGCTCGTTCCTCACCAAGGACTCCCCGTTCGCCCCCGTCTGGAAGAAGGTCACCGTTCCCCCGGCCACCGCCGGAATGAACGAGTACGTCCTCGACCGGGTGCGCCCCCGCGACTACTACGTCGACCTGCGCTCCGCCCCGCCGGCCACTCGTTCCTGGCTGGACACCGCCCGCCCGACCTACGACGCCGGGACGGTGTTCCACAGCGACCCGCTGCCGCGGCTGGCGATCGGCCCGGCCTACGACGCGCTGGTCCACCTCCACGAGACCGGCGCGGCCCGCCTCCTCTGAGCGCCGGCTCCCGGTGTCGGTGGTCGCTGCTAGCGTGCCTCTCCGTCAGCACGGGTACGCGGGACGACGGACCGCACCATCGACGGGGAGGCACCAGCACGTGCGGGAAGTGACGCGTCACATTGTGGTCCAGCAGCGGATCCGCGACGCCCTGGGGGACGTCCGCGGCCGGGCGCTCGGCCACTGGTACGACCTTGAGGACAAGTTGACCATCGGGTCGGTCCGCGCGATGGGCGAGGAGCTGCTCGACCACGTCGCCGCCCTCTCCCTGGAGGACGGGGACCTCACCGGAGCCGACGCCCGCGCGGCCCTGTGGACGGCGGCCGAGTGCGCCCTCGGCGTGCTCCAGCTCGGCTGCTTCCCCCGGGGCGACTTCGACGTCCCCTTCCCGTACATCGGCAGGACGCTGGACAGCGAGGACGTCCGCTTCGGTCCGGTCGTGGACTTCGCGCCCACGGCCGCGACCTGGGTGGAGGCCTTCGCGATGTGCCTGATCGGCGGTCTGCTGCCGCACCGCGACCGCATGCTCGGCCCGCTGCTCGTCGAGGACTACGCGCCCGCGGTCCGGGACGGCCTGCCCCACTCGGACCTGACGTCCGTCTCCGAGCCCGCGGACCTGGCCGGGATGACGGCCCTCTGCTCGTACCTCTTCGTCGTGGAGACGGAGCGGCCGCCGTGGATCGCCCCCGGTCCCGTCCCGCTGCGCAAGCCGGACGCCGACGAGCGCGCGGCCGCCGCCCGGGGCCTGGACGCCGCGGCCGGGGCGGCGCCCGGCGGGCTGAGCCCGGACCAGCGGCTGCTGCGGGTCCTGCTGGACGACGACCGGGCCGCCTTCGAGGAGGCACTCGCCGCCCGCCTCGCCCTCCACCGCGACAGCACGCCCGCGACGGCCCGGCCCCGCACCCTGCTCCCGGTCGTCCCGATCGCCCTCGCCGCCCTCGCGGTCCAGGCGCACGGGTGGGAGCTGGGCATATCCTCCGGCTACCTCCCGGCGACGCTGGTCGGCGCGGGCTGACCGCTCCTCGGATCGACCGGCCCGCACCGGCCCGCACCGGCCCCGCCGACCCCGACAACCCGCACCGGCCCGCACCGGCCCCGGACCGGCCCCGCGGCGCCGCTCAGCCCGCGAACCGCCCGTCCCGTGCCACCGCCCGGCCCGCGCGGACCACCAGTTCGGGCCTCGGCAGGTCGATCACCACCTGCGGCAGGCACTCGCCCGTCACCAGCATGAAGTCGGCGGGCGAGCCGGCCGCCAGGGTGGCGGCCGGCAGGTCCAGCAGTTCGGCGCCGCCGTCGGCCGCCAGCGCGAAGCAGTCGGCCAGCTGCTCGTCGGTGCGGGCGTCGGTGGTCCAGCCGAGCAGGTGGGCGCGGTGCAGCATGTCGGCGTTGCCGTACGGGCTCCACGAGTCGCGCACGCCGTCCGAGCCGAGCCCGACCCGCACCCCGTGCGCCCGCAGCTCGCGGAACGGCAGCACCTGGTGGGCCGAGGGCGCCACGGTGGTGAGGCCGACGCCGGATTCGGCCAGCTCGGCGGCGAGGTCGGCGAGCGGGGCGCCGGTCAGTTCGGGGACGCAGAAGGCGTGGCTGACGACCACCCGTCCGGCCAGTCCGGCCGCCCTGGTCCGCGCGGCGATGTCGCGCAGCGGGCCGAGGCCGCGCTCGCCCCGGTCGTGCAGGTGGATGTCGAGGCGCAGTCCGTGCTGTTCGGCCAGGCCGAACAGCAGCTCCAGCTGGGCGGGCCCCTCACCGTCGCCGCCCTCGGCCGGGGTGGCGTCGAAGCCCGCCGGGTCGATGCCGCCGACGACGTCGACCAGTCCGCTCGCCGCCGCCTCCGCGAGCAGCGCGCCCGCGCCGGGCGTCCGCCGGACGCCGTGCTGCGGGAAGGCCACCAGCTGGACGTCCAGCGCGCCGGCCAGCCGCTCGCGCACCTCGGCGAGCCCGGTCACCCCGGCCAGGCCGTACGCGGGCGCCACGTCCACGTGGGCCCGCACGGCGCGGGTGCCGCGCGCCACGGCGTGGCTCAGCAGCCGGTGGGCGCGGTCGGCGAGCGGGGTGCGCTGGTGCCGGTGGAGGTCGACGTCGCCCCGGACGTACTCGGGCAGCGAGCCCGCCGGGCGCCGGCTGTACCAGGGCTCGCCCCAGGCGGTCTTGTCGGGGTGGATGTGCGCGTCCACCAGGGTGGGCAGCGCGATCCGGCCACCGCCCTCGACCACCTCCGGCACCGCCCCGTCCGGGACCCGCTCGGCCAGCAGCCGTCCACGGCGACCAGGTCGACGGCCCGGTCGGCGCCGTACGGGCGGACGTCCCGGAAGACGGTGACGGAAGGCGTGGTCATGGGCTGCTCGCTCTCGCTCTGGTTCCCGAGGTGGTCCGGCGCCGTGGACGGATCCTGTCCGACAGGCAAAACGTCCTACCTTTCATTCAACAGTCTGTTTATCATCTCCGGGTCCCTGTCCCCCGTCCGGAGTCGCTCACGCATGTCCACGCCACCGCCCGCCGCCACACCCAGGCCGCACCCGCTGCACGTCCTGCGGGCCACCGTCTTCGCCATCGGCGCCCTGCTCCTCCTGGTCGGGGTGGGCGTACTGCTCCACCAACCGCTGCTGATCCCGCCATTGGCCGCCAGCGCCGCGCTGGTGCACGGAGCGCCCGCGCTGCCGATCTCGCAGCCGCGCAACCTGATCGGCGGCCAGCTGATGTCGGCCCTGATCGGCTTCGCCACCCTGGCCGTCACCGGCAGCACCACCTGGGGCGCGGCCGTGGCCGCCGGGCTCTCGCTGGGCGCGATGATGCTCACCCACCTCTCGCACTCCCCGGCCGCGGCCACCGCCGTGATCGTGGTCCTGCAGGCCCCGCACCCCGTGCCCTTCCTCCCGCTGCTCGTCCTGGCCACCGTGCTGCTGGTCGTCATCGGCCTGCTGCCCGGCAGGATCGGCAGGCACCCGGTCCGCTACCCGGTGTCCTGGTGACGGCCACGCCGAACCGACGGCCGCGACCGCGGCCACGGCCGCGGCGGGCCCTCACGACCCCAGGTACCTCAGCACCGCCAGCACCCGGCGGTGGTCGTCCGGCGCCTGCGGCAGGTCGAGCTTGGTGAAGATGCTCGCGATCCGCTTGGCCACCGTGGCCTCGGTGACCACCAGCCGGCGGGCGACGGCCGCGTTGGAACGGCCCTCCGCGATCAGCGCCAGCACCTCGCGCTCCTTGGGGCTCAGGCGCTGCAGCGGGTCGTGCCGGCGGGTCAGCAGCTGGCGGACCACCTCCGGGTCCACCACCGTCCCGCCCCCGGCCACGTCGGTGAGGGCGGCGACGAACTCCCGCACCTCGCCGATCCGGTCCTTGAGCAGGTAGCCGGTGCCCGCACCCCGGTCGCCGGCGGAGATCAGCTCGGCGGTGTACCCCTGCGAGACGTACTGGCTGAGCACCAGGACGGGCAGCCGCGGATCCTCCTCGCGCAGCCGGCGGGCCGCGCGCAGTCCGTCGTCGGTGTTGTCCGGGGGCATCCGGACGTCGACGACCACCACGTCCGGCCGGTGCTCCCGGACCGCCTCGACCAGTGCCGGGGCGTCGCCGACGGCGGCCGCCACGGTGTGCCCGAACCGCTCCAGCAGGGAGACCAGGCCCTCCCGCAGGAGCACCGAGTCCTCCGCGACGACTAACCGAAGTGCAGGCACGGGATCTCCACTCGCAGGACGGTCGGCCCACCGGCCGGGGAACGCAGGCACAGGGTGCCGTCGATGACGGCGAGCCGGTCGCTGATGCCCAGCAGGCCCGTGCCGGCGGCCGGGTCGGCGCCGCCGGCCCCGTCGTCCCGGATCTCCAGCACCAGCCCGTCCGCCGCCGCACGGCCGTGCACCGAGGCGCGCCGGGCGCCGCTGTGCCGGACCACGTTCGCCAGCGCCTCGCAGACCACGAAGTAGGCGGCGGCCTCGACCGGGGCGGGCGGCCGCCCGGGCAGTGCGACGTCGACGTCCACCGGCACCGCCGAGCGGCCCGCGAGGTCCCGCACCGCCGGTTCCAGTCCCCGGTCGGTGAGGACCTGCGGATGGATGCCGTGGATCAGTTCGCGCAGTTCCCGCAGCGCCGTCCGCACCTCCTCCCGGGCCTCCCGGACCTGCCGGGCAGCGGCCGAGTCCTCGGGCAGGTCGAGACCGGCCAGGCCGAGCCTGACGGAGAGCGAGACCAGCCGCTGCTGGGCGCCGTCGTGCAGGTCGCGCTCGATCCGGCGCCGTTCCACCTCGTACGCGTCCACCAGTCGGGCCCGCGAGGCCACCACCCGGGTCAGCTCGTTCTCGGCGGGCTCCAGCACGGCCCGGGCGGTCACCGCCCGTACCCCCGCCCAGGCCGCCAGCGGGTAGGCCGCCACCGGGAGCAGCACGAGTCCGGCGAGCGGTCCGAGCCAGGAGGCGGTGGGGTTCGCGGTGGGCTGGAACGGGGCGGCCAGCAGGAACAGCGGGGTGCCGAGGCCCACCGCGACCAGTCCGAGGTCGATCCACCAGAGCAGCAGCAGGGAGACCAGCCCGTAGCCGAGGTCGCGCCGGGCCGCCGGCCCCCGGAACAGTTCGCGGGCACGTCCGCGCCGCCCCTCCGCCCCGCCCCGCGGCCCCGGCCCCGGCCCCGGACCCGGACCCGGACCCGACGGTACCGACCCTGACGGTACCGACCCCGGCACCACCCGCCCCGACCGCACCCGCCCCGACCGCACCCGCCCCGACGGCCCCGCCCCGGGCAGCACCAGCCGCAGCCGCCACCGCTCGTACCCGGTCACCGCCCGCCCCGCCAGGGCCAGCGGCGGCAGCACGACCGCCACCGCCAGGGGTCCCAGCCCGCCCCACAGCAGCACCGGCAGCGCCGCCAGCCCGGCGGCCGTCGCCCCCACCGCGGCTCCCGCGAGCAGGAAGCCCAGCGCGCGCCACGGCCACACGGAGCCGAGGAACGCCGACGGCCGCTGGGCCAGCGCCTCCAGGGTGTTGCGGACAGCGATCACCCTGCCGACCCTAGCCGCCGCCCACCGCCCGCCGCAGGGGTGCTGGCACTACCTCCGCTCTCGCCCCAACACCCCTGCGCTCCGCCACCGTTGACGGGTTGCCTGGGACCATGACGAACTCGACCGACACGGTCCTCCTGCGGGCCGTGACCAAGCAGTACGGCACCGGCGACCGCGCCGTCACCGCACTGGACGATGTGACCGTCGCCTTCCCGCGCGGCAGCTTCACCGCGGTGATGGGCCCCTCCGGCTCCGGAAAGTCGACGCTGCTGCACTGCGCGGCCGGCCTGGACCGGGTCTCCGACGGCACCGTGGTGATCGACGGCACCGAACTCGGCGGCCTGGACGAGACCCGGCTGACCCTGCTGCGCCGCGAGCGCCTCGGCTTCGTCTTCCAGTCCTTCAACCTGGTCTCCGCGCTGACCGCCGAACAGAACGTGGCCCTGCCGCTGCGGCTGGCCGGGCGCCGCCCGGACCGGGCCGAACTCGCCACGGCACTCGCCGAGGTGGGGCTCGGCCACCGCGGCGGGCACCGGCCGGGCGAGCTGTCCGGCGGCGAGCAGCAGCGCGTCGCGATCGCCCGGGCGCTGATCACCCGGCCCGCCGTGCTGTTCGCCGACGAGCCGACCGGCGCCCTGGACACCCGTACCTCGCGCGAGGTCCTCACCCTGCTGCGCGGCATCGTCGACCGCCACCGGCAGACCGTGATCATGGTGACCCACGACCCGACCGCCGCCGGCTACGCCGACCGCGTCCTGCTGCTCGCCGACGGACGGATCGTGGAAGAGCTGCACGGCCGCAGCGGGGCCGCGGTCATCGCCGGCCGGATGGCCGCCCTGGAGGCCCCGGCATGCTGAGCCTCGCCACCGTCCGCGCCCGCTGGACGTCCCTCCTCGGCACCTTCGTCGCGCTCGGCCTGGGCGTGACGGTCCTGGCCATGACCGCCCTGGTGCTCACCTCGGCCGAACCGGAGGTGCCCCGACGCTACGCGGGCACCCGGGTCGTGGTGCAGAGCCCCGCCGTCGACCAGTCCGACGGCACCTTCACCCCCGGCCGGCCCTGGTCGCGGGAACGCACGCGGGAGCTGCTGCGCGCCCTGGCCGCCGTTCCGGGCGTGGACCGGGCCGTGCCGGACCGCGCCTTCTACGCCCAACCCGTGATCGACGGAAGGCCGGTGGGCGCCCCGGGCCCGGAACCGCGCGGCCGCAACTGGTCCGGCACCGCGTTCGGGCCCGAGCGGCTCGTCGCGGGCGGCCCGCCGGCCGACGAGCACCAGGTGGTGCTGGACGCCTCGCTGGGCCTGGCGCCCGGCTCGCCGGTCACCCTGCTCACCGCCGCCGGGCCGGCCCGCTACACCGTGTCCGGCCTCGTCCCAGGAACTGCCCCCGGGACCGCCCCCGGGACCGTCGACCCGCCGTCCCTCTACCTGTCCGACCGCGCCGCCGAGGCGCTCGCCCCCGGGGTCCGGGTGATCGGCCTGGTCACCGCGCCGGGCGCCGACGTCCCGGCCGTCGCCGCGGCCGCGGCCTCCGCCGTGGGCGGCGACGGGACGGTGCTGCACGGCACCGCGCTCACCGCCCTGGAGGACAGGAGCGCCGAGAAGACCCGCTGGATCGGCCTGCAGATCCTGACCGCGACGGCCGGGCTGACCGCCTTCGTCTCCGTCTTCGTGGTCGCCTCCACCTTCGCCTTCGCGATCGTCCAGCGGCGGCGCGAGTTCGGCCTGCTGCGCACCATCGGCGCCACCCCCCGTCAGATCGCGCGCACGGTGTACGCCGAGTCGCTCGGGGTGGGCGTCGCGGCCGGCGGCGCGGGCGTGCTGCTCGGCGCGCTGCTGGCGCCCGCGCTGGGCGCGCTGATGGTCGAGGGCGGACTGGAGCCGGCCGGATTCACCGTACGGTTCGGGGCGCTGCCGCTGCTCGGCTCCTTCGCGCTGGGCCTGGTGGTCGCGCTGCTCGGGGTCTGGTCGGCCTCCCGCCGGGCGGCCCGGACGGCCCCGCTGGAGGCGCTGCGCGAGGCCGCCGTCGAACACCGGCCGATGACCCGCGGCCGGTGGATCGCCGGCGGGGTGTGCACCGCCCTCGGGCTCGGGCTGGTGGTGGTCGCGGCCGGCAGCGAGTCCGACAGCATGATCAACAACGCCCTTTACGCGGCCATGGCGCTGATCGTCGGGCTCATGCTGTTCGCACCCGCCGTCCTCCCGCCGATCGTCCGCGCGGTCTGCCGGCCGCTGTCCGGGCTGCGCGGCGCCACCGCCGCGGTGGCCCGGGAGAGTGCGGTGACCGCCGTCCGACGCACCGCCTCGACCGCCGCTCCGGTGCTGGTGACGGTGGGTTTCGCGGTGCTGATCGCCGGACTGTTCCAGCTGCGGGCCAGCGGCTACGCGCTGGAGGAGACCGTCCGGCAGCAGGCCACCTCGGTGGTCACCCCGCAGGGCACACCCGGGCTCTCCGACGCCGCCGTGGCCGCCGTACCGGGCGGTGCCTCGCTGCTGCCCACCCGGCTCTACGCCGGCGGCACCGACCACGTCGGCGCGGTGGGGATGAGCGAGGCCGCGTTCCGCGCGGCCCGCACCCGGATGACCGTCACCTCCGGCTCCCTGGACGGCCTGACCGGCGAGAACACCATGGTGGTCAAGGCCGGCACGGCCGCCTGGCTGGGCTGGACCACCGGCCACCGCGTCCCGGTCACCTTCGAGGACGGCAGTACCGTGGACGTCACGGTCGTCGCGGAGATCACCGACGGCTCCGCCACCGCGAGCGTGCTGCTGACCACCCGCACCGTCCGGGCGCACGACCCGTCGGCGCTCACCTCGGTCGTCCACACCGCCGGCGCCACCTCGTCGGCCGTCCTCGCCCCGCTCGGCGCCCGGGCGCTGAGCAGCGCCGAGTACGCCTCCCGCACCACCTCCGAGGACGACGCCCTGGTCCGGATCTTCCTGGTCGTCCTGATCGGCACGTCGCTCGGCTGCAGCAGCCTGGCCGTCGCCAACACCCTGCTGATGGCCACCGCCCAGCGGGCCGGGGACTTCACGGTGCTGCGGCTGTCCGGCGCGACCCGCCGTCAGGTGCTGCGGATCGTGGCCGCCGAGTCGACCCTGGTGGTCGGGATCGGTGCCGCGCTCGGCCTGCTGATCGCGGTGGTCACCCTGGCGGGCGTCCGCTCCGGCCTCTCCGCCCGGCTCGGCACCCGGGTCGACCTCGCCCTGCCCTGGTCGACCATGGCCCTCACCACCGGCCTCTGCCTGCTCCTGGCCCTGCTCGCCGGCGTGCTGCCGGCCCGGGCGGCACTGCGCCGGCCCGGCGCCCGACCGGCCGACTGACGACCGGCTGACGGCCCACCACGCGGATCGGCTGCTCCCGGTCGTCCGTTCCGCCCGGCAGTTCGACCGGCAGCAGGCCCGGATCGTCCTGCTCGGCGGCCCACCGGTCGTAGGCCGGATCCAGGAGGACCATCACCGGGACCGGCCACGACAGCCGTCAGCGGAACACGACCGGCGGCCCGGACCGGCGGCCGGTCCGGTCCGCCGGTCCGGTCGGCCCGTCCCGCCCCGAGGGTTCGGGATCAGCGCTCGGACCGGGCC
>NZ_JBHVJT010000001.1:83502-90802 GCF_042798815.1 Kitasatospora sp. NPDC057738
GTAGAACATAACCGGTGGCCTAGCCCGGCCACTGTTCCTTTCCCCTGTTTGGGTGGGCTTTTCCCGCCCGGGGGTGTGGGGACCAGTGTTGGGACAGGGCCCGGTCCCTCTGGGGGGGCCGGCCCCGGTCCCCCTGCTCGGCCAGCGCCTTGATGCCTTCGAGGGTGGCCGTCATGCCGGTGCGCAGCTCGTTCAGCCGGAAGTCGACGATCTTCTCCTCCAGTTCCGGCTTGGCGTCGATGACCAGGCTGGCGCCACTGCGGCCGGGGCCGATCACCACCGACTGGCGCAGCCGGGTGCCGTCGCCCTCGGGGGTCAACTCGAAGCGCCACCGGGCCAGTGCCCCGCCGAGGTCGGACACCGGCTCCCCGTAGCGGCCGTCCGCGTCCATCACCCCCCAGGCGAAGACCCGGCGGCCGTCGGGCCCGGCCGGCCCCGTTCCGCCGGCCGGCCCGGTCAGCTCCGTCACCTCGGAGACCGTCCGCCAGTCGGGCATGCCCGCACGGGTGTTGTGCCCCTCGAAGCGGGCGCCCGGCGCAGGGCCGTCCGCTCCGTCCAGCCAGGCGACGCGGTGGAGTTCCGGACTGAGCCGGGCGGGCAGGCCGATGTCCGTCACCAGCTCCCACACCCGCTCCACCGGCGCCCCGACGAACACCTCGCACCGCGTACCCGGACCATCGGCGTACCGCATGCCCGTTCCCCCTCCCGTCGTACGTCACCGCGCACATCGTGAACGCGCGCACCGTGACCGTGCGCATCACCATGAACGGCAACCTGACCATCGATGTGCACACCGGCGCGCACATCGCCTTGCGCGGATGCGGGTCGACACCCGCCCGTGCCCCCGCCACGGCGTCCGGAACGCCGGCGAGGACAGCGGGCGGGTTGCCGCCCTGGGCCCTGGATCGATGATCGATCCCGCGGAACATCCAAGTCAATCCGCCGATTTACTGGGGCACCCCCAAGCGATACCTTGGGTCCCCGTGACCATCGACGACCTCCGCGTCTTCGCCGCGGTCTGCCGGGCCGGCTCGCTCAGCGCCGTCGCCCGCGACCTGAACCGCACCCAGTCCGCCGTCAGCCAGCACGTGAAGCGGCTCGAACGGGAGGTCGGCCTCGCCCTGATCGAGCGCCACCCGCGCGGGGTCGTCCCGACCAGGGCGGGGAGCCTGCTGCGCGCGGCGGTCGGCACCGGGCTCGGCAGCATCGACCAGGCGCTGCACCGGATCGCCGAACTCGCGCGCGGCGAGGGCGGATCCGTACGGATCACCACCGGGGCCACCAGCATCCGGCACTTCATGTCCGCGGCCGTGGTGGACTTCCGGCGGCGCTTTCCCCAGGTCAGTCTGGAGTTCCAGACGGAGGTCTCCAGTCGCAGCTGCCTGGAGTCGCTCAACGCCGGCCGGGCCGACCTCGCCTGGATCACCCTCGGCGTCCCGGCCCGGGGCATCGACCAGCGGCCGGTGGTCGACCTGCCCTGGGTGCTCGCGGTCGCGGCGGGCGACCCGCTCGCCGGCCGGGCCCGGATCTCGCCCGCCGACCTCCAGGACACCCGGCTGATCGGGCTGCCGCAGAACTCCGTCTCCCGCTCCCAGGTCGAGGCCTGGCTCGGCAAGTCGGGTGTCCGGCCGGTCTTCGACACCAGCGTCGCGGACTGGGACACCGCGATCCTGCTCGCCGAACTCGGCCTCGGCCACGCCGTCGTCCCCGCGCTCCCGCAGTGGCAGGGTCCCGGCCACCCCGGCCTGCGGCTGCTCCCGCTGCCCGACCTGCCCGCCCTCACCGCGGGCTGGGCCGTCCGGGACTGGGAGAACCTCGGCCCGCTCGCCCGCGCCTTCGCGGACACCGTCGCCGCCCACTGCGGCCGCGGAACCCCGCCGGCCGTCGGACCGGGGAGGGACTGACCCGGCGACCGGCCGCCGCTACCCCTCGTCCTGCCGGGCGGTCCAGTCCCCTGCCGACAGGACGCCTCCGTCCGGCATCCACGCCCTGTCCCGGGAGGTCGCCGTCCGCAGCGGGGCGAAGTCTTCCGGCAGGACGTCCAGCAGGCTGCGCACGCGGTCCCCGCCCCGCACGGCGAGCGCCGCCTCGCAGCGCAACTGCCTCGGCAGCTCCGGCCGGTGGGTCAGCCCGTGCCACAGCGCCGGCCGCAGCCAGTGCCGTCCCTGCGGATCCGCATGGGCCCGCACCCACGCCCGGCCCAACCGCTGGGAGAGGCCGAGCCCTTCCGCCCGTTCCTGCAGCCTCAGGAGGGTGGGTGTGTCGATCACCTTGACCTCGCCGGGGAGGTCCTCGTACCGGTCCATGGCTCCATGATGCCCGGCGCCGCCGTACGGGGCGCCGGGCGAGTGCCGCACGAAACTCCGTGGCCGCAGAAGCTCCGTGGCCGTAGAAGCTCCGTGGCCGCAGCGGCTCAGCGGCCGTAGAAGGAGTGGCCGCGCCCGATCTCCGCGAAACCCCGGCGGCCGTACCACGCGCGCGGCCAGTCCACCGCGTCCGCGAGCAGGAACAGCCGGGGGATGCCGGCTTCGGCCGCCAGCGCCAGGCCGGTCGCCAGCAGGGTGTCGCCGTGCCCCGCGCCGCGGTGCCGCGAGCCGGTCACCAGGTCCTCCAACTGGGCGAGCCCGGCGGACGGTTCAAGATAGAGGTCGCTCCAGGCCGCGACCTCGCCGGTCGGCGTCCGCGCGGCCAGGAAGTGCACCCGCCCGGCACCGCGCAGCCGGGCGGCGCGGCGGTCGGTGAGCTGCCGGGCGAGCTCCTCGTCCTCGATCCACTCCCGCTGCTGACGCAGCACCGCCTCCCGCACCTCGTCCAACTCCACGGGGTGCGCGGCCGGTTCGGGATGCGTGCAGCCGTCCGTCGAGCGGGTGAGGATCACCTCGACCTGCCGCTCCCACCCCGCTGCCGCCAGTACCGGGGCCGCTCGCCCGCCCGACTCCTGGTCCAGCACGGTGACGCGGTACCGGTCGTGCGGCCCCAGCCACCGGGCGGCCAGCCCGGGCAGCGCCGCCGGGTCGGTTCCCGGCCCCTCGACGATCAGTTGGTTGTGCTCCTCGGAGCGTCCGTACTCGGCGTTCCGGACAGCGAACACTCCGGGAAACTCCGGTAGTTCGATGACCTCCTGCGCCTGGCGGCGGGCGAAGGCGGCACGGAAGGCGGTCACGCGGGCGAGGAGATCCGACATTCCGTCATGATCGGCCCTCGACCGCCACCGGACAACGGATTTCCCGCACCCGCCTCAGGAGGCCGCGCCGGAGGACGAGCGGTCCAGGAAGCGCCGGATGCCGTCCCGGACGCCGTCGGTCGGCACGGTCGCCGCGAAGGCCGCCGCCTCCACCGCGAGCCCCTCGTCGATCGGCAGGTTGATGCCCCGGGTCACGGCCCGCAGGCAGGCGGCCACGGCGGTCGGCGCGTGCCGGACGATCCGCTCGGCCAAGTGCCGTGCGGTGTCCATCAGTTCACCGGCCGGGACGACCGAGTTGACCAGGCCGATCTCGGCGGCGCGGGCGGCCGGGATCGGGTCGCCGGTGAGGATCAGCTCCAGGCCGCGCTTGCGGCCGACGTGCCGCGGCAGCCGCTGCGATCCGCCGAAGGGCGGCGGGAAGCCGAGCGAGATCTCGGGCTTGGCGAAGCTCGCGTGCGCGGCCGCGACGGCCAGCGGGGCCGCCTCGGTGATCTCGCAACCACCGCCGTAGGCCAGGCCGTTGACGGCCACGACGACCGGCTTGGGGAACTCCTCGATCCGCCGGGTGAGGGTGTGCCCGCGCCGGACGAACTCGCGCAGCGCCCGCTCGGGCCCGCCGGCGACGCTGGCCGCCAGGGACGGGATGTCGGCCCCCGCGCTGAACGCCCGCTCGCCGGCGCCGGTGAGGATCACGGCGCGGACGGTGTCGTCGGCGTCGATCCGGTCGAGTTCGGCGAGCAGCGCGTCGATCGTCGGGTAGTCGAGGGCGTTGAGCTTCTCCTCCCGGTCGATGGTGAGGGTGACGAGGTGCCGGTCCCGCTCGCTGCGGATGGTCATGGGCGCGTGCTCCGTTCCTGGCCTCGCTGCTGGATGTGACGAGGCTAGGAACTCCCGGCCAGGACAATCCACTTATTGTCCTGGATACACTCGGGCACCCACCCGTGCGCACCCGTGCACGCCCGTGCCTCCACTCCCGGGAACGGCAGGTGACCCGTGCGACCGCCCTCCTACAAGGCCATCGTCGACGAGTACGCGACCGCCATCCGCTCCGGCGCGCTCCCGGCCGGCGCACGGTTGCCGACCCACCGCACCCTCGCCCGCGAACGGCGGATCGCCCTCGCCACCGCCACCCGGGTCTACGCCGAACTGGCCGCCGCCGGACTGGTGGTGGGCGAGCAGGGCCGCGGCACCTTCGTCCGGCTGCGCGCCGGCTACGACGGCCTCGAACCCTCCCGCGCCCTCCCGGTGCCCCGGGTGGCCGACCTCTCCTTCAACCAGCCGCTCACCCCCGGGCAGGGCGACCGGCTGCGGCAGGCCCTGCGCGCGCTCGCCTCCTCCGGCGACGCCGAAGCCCTGCTGCGCCAGCATCCGCCGGGCGGCCACCGGCACGACCGGGCCGCGGTGGCCACCCATCTGCTGGACCGCGGGATCGACACCGCACCCGGGAACGTCCTGCTCACCAGCGGGGCGCAGCAGGCCCTGGACTGCGTCCTGCGGACGCTCACCCGCCCCGGCGACGTCCTCGCCGTGGACGCCCTCGGCTACCCGGGCATCAAGCTGCTCGCCACCGCCCACGGGCTGGACCTGGCGCCCGTCCCGGTCACCGCCGCGGGCCCGGACCTCGACGCGCTCGACCGGCTCTGCCGCGCCCGGCCGGTGCGGGCGGTGTACACCCAGCCGACCGTCCACAACCCGCTCGGCTGGGTGCTCGGCCCGGAACAGCGCGAGCGCCTCGTCCGGCTCGCCGCCGACCACGGCTTCACCCTGATCGAGGACGGCACCTACGCCTTCCTGGAGGCCGCGCCGCCGCCACCCCTGCACGCCCTCGCCCCCGAGCGCACCTGCTATCTGGCCGGTCTCTCCAAGAGCGTGGCACCGGGCCTGCGGTTCGGCTTCGCCGTCCTGCCCGGCCACCTGCTCCGGGCCGCCACCACCGCCCTGCGCACGGCGGCCTGGGGTGCCCCGGGCCTGATCACCGCCCTCGCCACCGGCTGGCTCGCCGACGGTACGGTCGCCCGCCTGGAACGGGAACGCCGCGCGGACGCCGCCGCCCGCCAGGCCGTCGCCCGCACCGCCCTGGCCGGCCTGACCACCACCGCGCACCCCACCTCCTACATCCTCTGGCTCACCCTCGAAGCCCATCAGCGCCCCGACCACGCGGCCGCCGCCCTGGCCGCCGAGGGCATCCTGGTCTCCACCGCCGACGCCTTCGCCACCACTCCCCACCACCCCAACGCCCTGCGCCTGGCCCTCGCCACACCTCCGCTCCCCGTCCTCCCCACCGCCCTCACCCGCCTCCGCACCACCCTCGACGCCATCGCCCCCTGACCGACTCCCCCCGCCCCCACCACGCCGCACCACGAGCCGACGTGCCCGACGTCCCGCTCCCGCTTCTCCCTACTCCGCGCCCTCGACCGACCCGCGGGCGAAGCGGGCGCTCCACTCGGCGAGCAGGCTCCGCAGCGCGTCCGGGGCGAGCACCCGGAACTCGGCGCCGAGCGAGCCCAGGGCCATGGCGGGCCAGTCGAGCGAGTCGGCGGTCATCCGCAGCCGGCAGCGGTCCGGGGTGACGGGTTCCACGGTGGCCCAGCGGCCGACCCTGGCCCGGACGTGCTCCGCCGGCGACTCGATCAGGGCCTCCACCACGTGCGGCCTGGGTATGCCGTTGAGGCCCGCGCGGACGAACTCGGCCGCGTCCGCGGCCGGGAGGGTGCGCGGGGCGAAGCGGGCGCCGCTGCCGGAGGGGGCGGTGAGCCGGTCGAGGCGGAAGGTGCGCCAGTCGGCCCGGTCGAGGTCGTACGCGACCAGGTACCAGCGGCGGTTCAGGCAGACCAGCCGGTGCGGTTCGACGTGCCGTTGCGTGCCGCGCCCGTCGGCGGCCGTGTAGGAGAACCGCACCCGCTCGTCGTCCCGGCAGGCGAGCGCCACCACCGTCAGGATGTCCGGGTCGACGCCCGCGCCCGGCGGCGTCCCCCAGTCCACCGGGACGGTCACCGCGCGCAGCGCCTCCACCCGCCGTCGCAGCCGGGCGGGCATCACCTGGACGACCTTCGCCAGCACCCGCACCGAGGCCTCGGCGACCCCCTCCACCGGGCTCTCGGCCGCCGCCTGCAGCCCGACCGCGAGGGCCACCGCCTCCTCGTCGTCGATCACCAGCGGCGGCAGCGCCGCGCCCGCCGCCAGCTGGTAGCCGCCGTCGACGCCGCGCTGCGCCTCGACGGGGTAGCCGAGTTCGCGCAGCCGGTCGATGTCGCGGCGCAGGGTGCGGACGGAGACGCCGAGCCGGACGGCCAGTTCGTCACCCGGCCAGTACCGGTGGGTCTGGAGCAGGGAGAGCAGTCGAAGCGTCCGGGTGCTGGTGTTCGCCATGCGTCGATTCTCCCCGGGATTCAGGACAGGAAGTGGCCGCAATGGTCCGTAGCGTTGTTCTTGTCCGAGGGAGCAGGACCCGAACGAAAGGCCTTGACGATGACCACGACCACCACCGCCCAGAACCTGACCGGCGAGCGCGCCGACCTCCTGGCGGCCCTGGAGCAGCAGCGGCACTTCCTGCGCTTCACCACCCGCGACCTCACCGACGAGCAGGCCGGCCTGCGGACCTGTGCGAGCGAGCTCTGTCTGGGCGGCCTGATCAAGCACGTGACCAGCGTCGAGCGGCTCTGGGCGGAGTTCATCGTGCAGGGCCCGTCCGCGATGCCCGACTTCACCAAGTGGACGGAGGAGGACCTCGCCCGCCGCGCGGACGAGTTCCGGATGCTGCCCGGCGAGACGCTGGCCGGCGTCCTCGCGGACTACGCCGAGGTGGCCGGCCGCACCGACGAGCTGGTGGCGGTCCTCCCCGACCTGGACGCCACCCAGCCGCTGCCGAAGGCCCCCTGGTTCGAGGGGGACGCCCGGTGGTCGGCCCGCCGGGTGCTGCTGCACGTCGCCAACGAGACCGCCCAGCACGCCGGTCACGCCGACATCATCCGGGAGTCGCTGGACGGTGCGAAGAGCATGGGCTGAGCCCGGCCCGCGGCACGGGGGGGGGGGGGGCGGGGGGAGCCAAAACCCACAAAAAACCACACCCCCCCCCCAACCCCCCCCCCACAACGAACCAACACCCCCCCCCCCCCC
>NZ_JBHVJT010000001.1:90812-120511 GCF_042798815.1 Kitasatospora sp. NPDC057738
CTCGGCGACATCCGAACCCGACGGGCCCCGCCGCCGTCCTCAGGCCCGCCCGACGAAGGTGAACCCGGCCCCGTCGACCACGCCGCGGACCAGCGCCTCGTCCAGCGGCTGCGCGGAGGCCACGGTGACCCGGCCGCTCGGAGCGTCGGCACTGACGTCGGTGACGCCGGGCAGGACGGCGAGCCCGGCGCTGACCGTCTTCTCGCAGTGGCCGCAGCTCATGCCGTCGACGGCGAATACGGCGGTGGTGGACATGACGGCGCCTCCGATGGCGTTCCGGACGGGCGGGCTCGACCCGGGCGGATCGAACCCGACGCGTCGACTCCGACGAACCGACCCGGACGGGTCGACCCGCCCGCCCTACGACACCCGATTCCGACGCCGCCGCCCAGGGACACGCCGCCCGGGTGACACCATCGAGCGGTTCCGGGAACCGCCCGGGCCTCCCGTCCGACTGGGCCGTGCCGTGGCGCGCGCCACGTCCTGAACCGCCGCCGCGCCCCGTCCCGTTCCTCCAGGTACCACCCTTTCGCACGACCGGGCGACGGCCCGGCCGACGATCGGCGGCCGCGGCCCGCCGATCCCGTCCTGGAGCACCTCCGCCATGTCCACCCTGGCCCCGATCCACGACCGACCGGACACCACCGCCCTCCTGGTGACCCACGGCGCCCTGCGCGGCGAGTCCGCCCGCCTCACCGAGGCCTGTCGCGCGCACCCGGACGCGGCGGGAGCGGGCCGTTGAGGGCGCTCGCGCGGCTCCGCCGCCGCAAGCCCCGGCACGGCGCCCTCGCCCTCGCGCTGGCCGCGGCGCTGACCGCCGGGCTGCTCTGGTGGCAGCCGTGGAGCGACGGGGACGGGGACCGGCTGGCGTTCACGACCGCGTCCGGCGGCTCGGACCGCTTCGGCACCGGCGAGCGCCTGTACCGCTACAAGGTGCGGGTGGAGGACGGGATCGCGGAGAGCCCGGCGCAGTTCGCGGCCGAGGTGGACGCCGTCCTGGGCGATGTCCGGCGCGGTTGGGCGGCCGGCGGCACGGTCTCGTTCCAGCGGGTGCCCGCGGACCCGGTGGACTTCACCGTCTACCTGGCCACCCCGAGGTCCACCGACCGGATCTGCGGCCAGTACGGGCTGGACACCGGCGGCTGGGTGAACTGCGGCGTCACCCACCAGGTGGTCATCAACCTCAAGCGCTGGACCGAGCTGTCCGAGTTCTACCGGGGCCGGCCCGAGCTGTACCACGCGCTCGCCGTCAACCACGAGGTCGGCCACATCCTCGGCAACGGCCACGTCGACTGCCCCGGCCCGGGCGCCCCGGCGCCGGTGATGATGCAGCAGATCAAGGGGCTGCACGGCTGCGTCCCCAACGGCCTGCCGTACTCGGACTCCGGCACCCTGCTCACCGGCCCGCCCGTCCAGGCCCCCACGAACGCGCCGTGACCCGCCCGCGCCCGACCCCCGTACCGGGTCCGCGCCCGGAACACGGATAATCCTGGTCGGACCGGACGCCCCCGCACCGCGCGACCGCTCCCGCCCGTGTCCGCTGCCGGTCCCGGTGCTGTCCGCGGTCGGTGCCGGTGGAGGAGAAGCGTTGAACGGTGTGCCCGGCGGGGAGATCCTGGACTGGCCGGTGCTGCTGGAGGCCGCCGAGGCGGCCGCCCGGGCGACCGCGGGCCGGGGCCGGGTGGCGGACTACATCCCGGCCCTCGCCACCGCCGACCCGGAGGCCTTCGGCATGGCCGTCGCCACCGTCGACGGGGAGCTGCACGGCGTCGGTCAGTGGGAGCGGCCGTTCTCCGTCCAGAGCGTCTCGAAGCTGTTCTCGCTCGCCCTCGCGGTGGCGTACGGCGGCGACGCGCTCTGGCAGGGCGTCGGCCGCGAGCCGTCCGGCAACCCGTTCAACTCCCTGGTGCAGCTGGAGACCGAGCACGGCATCCCGCGCAACCCGTTCATCAACGCGGGCGCCCTGGTGGTCACCGACCGCCTCCAGACCATGACCGGCGACGCCTCGGGCGCGGTACGGGAGTTCCTGCGCCGCGAGTCCGGCAACCCGCTGCTCGACACCGACCCGGTGGTCGCCGCCTCGGAGGCCGAACACGGCCACCGCAACGCCGCGCTGGCCCACTTCATCGCCAGCCACGGCAACCTGCAGAACCCGGTCGAGACCGTGCTGGAGCACTACTACGCCCACTGCGCCGTGGCCACCAGCTGCCGCGACCTGGTGCTGGCCGGTTCCTTCCTCGCCCGCTACGGCGTGCGTGCCGACGGCACCCGGCTGATGTCCCGCAGCGAGACCAAGCGGATCAACGCCGTCCTGCTCACCTGCGGCACCTACGACGCGGCCGGCGAGTTCGCCTTCCGCGTGGGCCTGCCGGGCAAGAGCGGCGTCGGCGGCGGCATCCTCGCCATACTCCCCGGCCGCGCCGCCGTCTGCGCCTGGGGCCCGCGCCTGGACCAGGCCGGCAACTCCGTCGCCGCGGTGGCCGCCCTGGACACCCTGACCACCCTGTCCGGGTGCTCGGTGTTCTGAAAGCACGCAATCCGAAAGCACGCAAGGAGAGAACGCGGGCCCCGGCCGTCCGCACAGCGACCGGGACCCGCGGGTCCGGTGCGAGCGCCCCGCTCCCGGGGCGCTCGCCGCGAGGGGCCCTACTCCACCGTCACGCTCTTCGCCAGGTTGCGCGGCTTGTCCACGTCGCGGCCGAGGGCGACGGCGGCGTGGTAGGCCAGCAGCTGGAGCGGGATGTTGAGCAGCAGCGGGTCCAGTTCGGGCTCGCTCTTGGGCACCAGGATGCAGTGGTCCGCGAGCTTCTCCTCCGGCCGCCGGTGAGCGACGGCGATGATCCGCCCGGAGCGGGCCTTGATCTCGCCGAGCGTGGTCAGGTTCTTGTCCAGCAGCTCGTCGTCCGGAACCAGTGCCACGGTGGGCAGTTCGGGGCTGATCAGCGCCAGCGGGCCGTGCTTGAGCTCGCTCGCCGGGTAGGCCTCGGCGTGGACGTAGGAGATCTCCTTGAGCTTCTGCGCGCCCTCGCGGGCCACCGGGAAGCCGCGCACCCGGCCGATGAACATCATGCCGGTGGAGTCGGCGTACTCGGCGGCGAGCCGGGCGATGGCCTCGCTCTGCTCCAGCACCTCGCGGATCTGGTCCGGCAGCGCCTGGAGCGCCGAAACGATCCGGCGCCCGTCGGCGGGCGACAGGTCGTGGATGCGGCCGAAGTGCAGGGCGAGCAGCGCGAAGGCGACCACGGTGGAGGTGAACGCCTTGGTGGAGGCGACCGAGACCTCCGGACCGGCGTGCAGGTAGATACCGCCGTCACACTCTCGGGCGATAGCACTGCCCACGGTGTTGACGACGCCGAGCACCCGCCCGCCCTTGCGCTTGACCTCCTGGACGGCGGCCAGCGTGTCGTAGGTCTCGCCGGACTGGCTGACCGCCACGTACAGGGTGTCCGCCTCGATCACCGGGTTCCGGTAGCGGAACTCCGAGGCCGGCTCGCTGTGCGCGGGGATCCGGGCCAGCTCCTCGATCAGCTGCGCGCCCATCTCGCCCGCGTAGTAGGCCGATCCGCAGCCGAGGATCTTCACCCGGCGGATCTCGCGCAGCTCCCGGGCGTCCAGGTTGAGGCCGCCGAGGTGCGCGGTGGCGAAGCGCTCGTCGAGCCGGCCGCTCAGGGTGCGCTCGACCGAGCCGGGCTGCTCGTGGATCTCCTTGAGCAGGAAGTGCTCGAAGCCGCCGGTGTCGTAGGAGTCGACCTCCCAGTCCACGGTGGACGGCTGGCGGTGCGTGGTGCGGGCGTCCGCGGTGAAGGTGCGGAAGCCGTCGGCCCGGACGGTGGCCAGCTCGCCGTCCTCCAGGTGGACGACCTGGCGGGTGTAGCGGACCAGCGCGGAGACGTCCGAGGCCGCGAACATCTCCTTCTCGCCGATGCCCAGCACGATCGGGCTGCCGTTGCGGGCGACCACGATCCGGTCCGGCCGCTCGCCGTCGAGCACCGCGATGCCGTAGGTGCCGACCACCCGGGCGAGCGCGGCCCGTACCGCGTCCTCCAGCTCGACGCCCTCGGCGACGTTCGCGGCGATCAGGTGGGCGAGCACCTCGGTGTCGGTCTCGGAGCGGAACACCGCGCCGTCGGCGGTGAGCTTGGCGCGCAGCTCGTCGGCGTTCTCGATGATGCCGTTGTGGACGACGGCGATCCGCTCGGCGTTGTCCAGGTGCGGGTGCGCGTTGGCGTCACTGGGGACGCCGTGGGTGGCCCAGCGGGTGTGGCCGATGCCGGTGGTGCCCTTGAACCGGGCCGGCACGGCGGCGGCCAGGTCGGCGACCCGCCCCTTCACCTTGCGGAGCTTGATCCCGCCGCTGCGCCCGGTGACGGCGACGCCGGCCGAGTCGTAGCCGCGGTACTCCAGCCGCGCCAGCCCCTCCAGCAGGAAGGGGGTCGCATCCTTGGGGCCGATGTAGGCCACGATTCCGCACATGCGTGGTCTCCTCTTCGAGGTCTTCAGAAGGTCGGGAACGACGGCTCAGCCGTAGACGATCCGCCGCAGCTGGCGGGCCGAGAGCTCCGGCGCCGAGACCCGGCGCTGCGGCAGTTCCTCGGCGAGCCGGGCGAAGATCCGCTCGTTGGTCAGTCCGCGCGCCTGGAGCTCGGTGTGGCGGCGGCGCACGTAGTCCTCGGTGCTCTCGGAGAAGTACGCCAGCACCTCCGCCACGACCCGCGCCGCCTCCCGGGGCCCGAGCGGGCTGGTCCGGGTGAGGTGGGCGAGGAGGTCTTCGTGGGGGTGGGGTGAGCTCGGCACGAGTGAGGAGCCTAGGTCGGCAGGCCCGTCGAAGCCAAAGTTTCTGCCCGAAATCGGGCAGACATTACGACTTTCAGACTGGATTCACTCCTTCTTCACATTCGACCGCCGAACGGCCACCCGATCACCCCCGTTCCCGAAAGCCCCTTGAAGCGGCACCAACTCCGCACGTAGCGTGACCCCCTGAACACGAAGCGGAAGACCGGAGGCTTGCTGATGTGCGGGATCACCGGATGGGTCGCGTTCGAGCGCGACCTCACCGCCGAACGGGGTGTCCTCGACGCGATGACGGCCACCCAGGTCCGCCGCGGCCCGGACGCCGGCGGCGTCCACCTGGAGCCGCACGCCGCGCTCGGCCACCGCCGGCTCGCGGTGATCGACATCGAGGGCGGCGTCCAGCCGATGACGGCCGAGCACGACGGCCGGACGCTGGCCGTGCTCACCTACAGCGGCGAGGTCTACAACCACCGCGAACTGCGCGCCGAACTGGAGGCGGCCGGGCACCGCTTCCGCACCCGCAGCGACACCGAGGTCGTGCTGCGCGCCTACCTGGAATGGGGCGAGCACCTGGCCGAGCGGCTCAACGGCATGTTCGCCTTCGCGGTCTGGGACGTCCGGCGCGAGGAACTGCTGCTGGTCCGCGACCGGATGGGCGTCAAACCCCTGTACTACCACCGCACCCCGGACGGCGTGATCTTCGGCTCCGAGGTCAAGGCCCTGCTCGCCCACCCCGCCGTGCGCCCGGTGGTGGACCTGGACGGGCTGCGCGAACTGCTCGGCTACACCCGCACCCCCGGCCTCACCCCGTACCGGGACATCCACGAGGTCCGGCCCGGGCACGTCGTCCGGGTGCGCCGCGAGGGCCTGTCGGTCCGCCGCTACTGGGCGCTGGAGGCACGCGAGCACCGTGACAGCCTGGAGGCCACCGTCGCCACCGTCCGGGCCCTGCTGGACGACATCGTGCACCGCCAGCTGGAGGCGGACGTCCCGCTCTGCTCGCTGCTCTCCGGCGGCCTGGACTCCAGTGCCGTCACCGCCCTCGCCGCCCGGACGCTGGGCGCCGCCGGGGCCGGCCCGGTGCGCTCCTTCTCCGTCGGCTTCGCCGGGCAGAGCGAGACCTTCCACGCCAACGACGTCCGGCAGACCCAGGACGGCCCGTTCGCCCGGCTGCTCGCCGCGCACGTCGGCGCCGACCACAGCGTCGTCGAGCTGAACGCCGCCGACCTGACCGACCCGTCCCGGCGCTCCGTCGTGCTGCGCGCCCGTGACCTGCCCAACGGCGTCGGCGACATGGACACCTCGCTGCTGCTGCTCTTCCGGGGCGTGCGCCGCCACTCCACGGTCGCGCTGTCCGGCGAGTCCGCGGACGAGCTCTTCGGCGGCTACCGCTGGTTCCACGACCCGAAGACCGTCGCCGTCGAGGACTTCCCCTGGGCCCTCGGCCTCACCGGCATCGCCGGCGGCGGTGCCACCCCGCGCGAACACCTCCTGGACGCCGAACTGCTCCGCAAGCTCGACCTGGACGGCTACCGCAGGGCCCGCTACCGCGACGCGATCGCCGAGGTCCCGCACCTGCCGGCGGCGGATCCGGTGGAACGCCGGATGCGCGAGATCTCGTACCTCAACCTGACCCGCTTCGTCTGCATCCTGCTCGACCGCAAGGACCGGATGAGCATGGCCAACGGGCTGGAGGTGCGGGTGCCGTTCTGCGACCACCGGCTGGTCCAGTACGTCTTCAACGCCCCGTGGGCGATGAAGTCCTTCGACGGACGGGAGAAGAGCCTGCTGCGCGCCGCCGTCCGGGACGTGCTGCCGGACGCGGTCGCCCAGCGGCCGAAGAGCCCGTACCCGGTCACCACCGACCCGCACTACCCGGCGAAACTGCGCGCCGAACTCGCCCGGCTCGCCGCCGAGCGCACCTCCCCGGCCCTGGACCTGCTCGACCGGCGGCGCCTCGCCGACGCGCTCGCCCCGGACACCGACCCGCAGTCCGTCCGGCTGGCCGTCGACCTCGCACTGGACTTCGACGCCTGGCTGACGGACTACCAGGTGACGCTGGAGCTGTGAACGGGCGCAGCGCGGCGCCCCGACCACCGGGGCCGTGAGCGCCGGAGCCCCGGAACGGCGGCGCGAGGAGGACGCCGGAGCCCCCGAACGGCGGCACGCGGGGCACCGGGGCGCGGGTACCACCACTCGGACGGCGCAGTGACGCGCGCCCGCGCCCCCATACTCCGTCCGGGTGATTGTGAGGGGGAGCATCCCGCCGGTCCCGGCGGTCCGACCGTGCGATAGCGTCGCCGACACCTCCCGAATGGCGGGCGAATTCGCGGATTAACCGCTCATCTGCCGTCAGGATGGGAGCGAAACGTTCACCTCGATCCGCCGGGGGATCCCGTCATGCAGCCGCGAGTCTTCGCGATTCTCACCGCCCTGCTCCTGGGCGTCCTGGGCCTGGGATCGGTGGCCGTCACCGACTGGTCGCCCACGGCGTCCGGCGCGGCCCCCGCCGCCGTCGCCCCCGGGGCCCCCGCCACCGGCGCCCGGCCGGCCGCGGCCGGGCCGGCGAGCGCCACCCCGACCGGCGACCCCGCGGTGTGGACCCGCTCCACGCTGCGCAACAAGCTGATGGCCGAGATGGACGCCACCGATCCCGGCGTCGCCCTGGCCGACCTCGACAGGATCACCAAGGAGAAGCCGTACACCGTGCGCTTCTGCCACCCGATCGCGCACGAGCTCGGCCACGCGGCGGTCAAGCGCTTCAACGCCGACTTCCAGAAGGTCATCTCCTTCCCGCACGAGACCTGCGCGGCCGGCTACCTGCACGGCGCGGTCGAGGAGATGCTCAACGCCTCCGCCCAGCCCGAGACCGACCTGCTCAAGCTCTGCGCGCCCAAGAACAGCGGCCCCTGCATCCACGGCGTCGGCCACGGCACGATGTTCGTGGTCAAGCAGGACGTCGCCAAGGCCCGCGACCTGTGCAACAAGTTCCCCTCCGACCAGAACCGGATCCGCTGCTCCGAGGGCCTGTTCATGCAGCTCTTCGGCCCGGACGAGGAGGACGAGCAGGCCAAGGCCAACCTGCCCGCCGACAAGCTCGCCCAGGACCCGCTCTACCCGTGCAAGGACCAGCCGGCGCTGTTCCAGTCCGCCTGCTTCTTCTACGCCCCGACCTTCTTCCTGTCCTCGCACGACTACCCGAACCACCCCGAGATCTACGCCGAGGCCCTCAAGTGGTGCCTCAACGGCAAGGCGAGCGGCGGGGCGGTGGACTGCAGCCGCGGTGTCGGCTCGCGCACCATGAAGTACAACCTGGACCGCGAGGACTGGGCGGCCGAGCAGTGCGCCACCGCCGCCGACGGCTGGCAGCGCAAGGCCTGCGCCGAGGGCCTGGTCAGCTACTACACGGTCAACTACACCGACGGGGGCGCGGCCGGACGGCTCTGCGCCAAGATCACCAACAAGGAGATGCAGGGGTACTGCCGTTCGGCGAGCGGCCTGTCCGGCTCGCTGGACTGACGCCCCGGTCTCCCGACCGACACCCGGTCCCGGCATGAGGGCCCGCGCCGCACGGCGCGGGCCCTCATGCGTAAGATCGCCCGATCATCGCCTGATCAGGGTGCGCCAAGGACGCCGCGCCTCGCCCAGCCCGTCCCCCCGGCCTCCCTGGAGCACGCCATGACCACCGAGGACTTCCCCGGCACCGACCTCCCCGGCACCGACTTCCGCCGCGCCGCCCACGCCACCGCCGACCTGGTCTCCGACTACCTCGCCGAACTGCCCGGCCGCCCGGTCTGGCAGCCCATGGACGAGACCGCCCGCCGGGCCCTGCTCGACGCCCCGCTGCCCACCGAGGGCCGCCCGCTCGACGAGCTGATCGGCGCCATCGGACGCGACGTCCTGCCGTACCCGATGGGCAACGGCAACCCGCGCTTCTTCGGCTGGGTCAACTCCGCCCCCGCCCCCGCCGGGGTGCTCGCCACCCTCGCCGCCTCCGCGATGAACCCCAGCTCGGCCGGCGGCGACCACGCCGACGTCCACCTGGAGCGCGCCGTGGTCCGCTGGACGGCCGAGCTGGTCGGCTTCCCGCACCCCGCTGGCGGCGGCCTGCTCACCTCCGGCACCTCGATGGCGACCATCGTCTGCCTCGCCGCCGCCCGCGACCGGGCCGCCCGGCGGGCCGGCCGGGACGTCCGCGAGGAGGGCCTGGCGGGCCTGCCGCCGCTGGTCGGCTACGTCACCGGCGAGACCCACTCCTGCGTCCGCAAGGCCGCCGAACTCCTCGGCCTCGGCAGCAGGCACCTGCGCACCGTGGCCTCCGGCCCCGACGGCCGGCTGGACACCGCCGACCTGCGGGCAGCCGTCGAGCGCGACCGCGCGGCCGGCCTGCTGCCCTTCCTGGTCGTCGCCTCGGCGGGCACCGTCGGCACCGGCGCGGTGGACGCGTTCGACCCGATCGCCGACCTCTGCGAGGAGCAGGGCCTCTGGCTGCACGTCGACGGCGCGTACGGCGCCTTCGGCCGGCTCGACCCGGCCATCGCCCACCGCTACGCCGGCCTGGAGCGGGCCGACTCGCTCGCCCTCGACCCGCACAAGTGGCTCGGCGTCCCGGTCGACTGCGGCTGCGCACTGGTCCGCGACGCCGAGGAGCTGCGCGGCACCTTCAGCCTCGTCCCGTCCTACCTGCGCGACGAGGCGGCCGGCGCGCTCGGCTGGTTCTCCGAGTACGGCACCGAGCAGACCCGTCCCTTCCGGGCCCTCAAGGTCTGGGCCACCATCGCCCACAAGGGCCGCGCCGGCCTCGCCCGGGACATCGCCCGGTGCACCGCGCTGGCCCGCCGGCTCGGCGAACTCGTCCAGGCCGACGAGGAGTTGGAGCTGCTCGCCGAGGTGCAGACCTCGATCGTGGCGTTCCGCCACCGCGCCCCCGGCCTGGACGAGGCCGCGCGCGACGCCCTCAACCGCGACCTCCCCGCCGCCGTCCAGCGGCGCGGCCGGGTCTTCGTCACCGGCGCCCGCCTCGGCAGCGCCGAGATGCTCCGCGCCTGCCTCCTCAACGCCGCCACGACGGAGGCCGACCTCCACCTCCTGCTCGCCGAGGTCAGGGCCGCGGCCCGCGAGCTGCTCGGGTAGGCCGCCGGACGCCGTCCGGCCTCCCGGGGCGGCCCCGCGCGTTCCTCCCGTAACAGCCCGGCGCGGACCGTAACCGGCTGGTCACGACGGATGCCCGACCGGGAAACACCGGTCGGGCACGGTGGCGGCATGGAGCATTCGAAGCCCTCTCCCCGCCGTGTCCCCGGTGCCCCCGACGCCGTCCGCGCCCCCGCCGGTCCCCGCGCCCGCCGCACCCGTCACTGGCGCCGTGACACCGTCGAACTCGCCGCCGTCTTCCTCTCCGTCACCGCCGCCGACCTGGTCGCGAAGGTCGTCGTCCACGGCCCCGAGGGCCCGGCCGTCCTCGTCGGCTCCGCCCTCGCCCTGCTCGCCGTCACCCTCCTGCACGCCTGGGTGTCCCCGCACGCCCCGCCCCCGACCACCCTCTGGCGCGTCCGCACCACCGTCCTCGCCCACACCCCCACCGCCCTCGCCGACCACCGGATCACCCTGCTCTCCCTCCACCCCCAGGAGCTCTTCCTCCGCACCGAGCACTCGGTGACCCCGGCCGTTCTGACGGCACTGCTGACCACCACCGGCCACACCCTCCAGGACGCGCCGACCCGCATCGCCTGAGCCGTCGCCTCAGTCCGGGCCAGGGTCGTTGGGGTGGGGTTCGAGCGGGGTCACCACGGCGGTCATCCACGGCCACATCGGAAGGCTGCCGAGCACCTCCGCGCGCAGTTGCGCCTCGTCCGCCGCCCGCCAGACGCCGAGGCTGCGCCGTTCGCCGACCGGGCGCCACAGCCTGGCCAGGTGGCCGGTGGCGGCCAGCTCACGGGCCCGGACGGCCTCGGCGGCGCGCCGCCGGTCGACCTCCTCCTCGGCGGTGCCCTCGGGTACGGCGGTGGTGATCTCGACCAGGAACTCCTTCACGGTCCCGCTCCCTTCTCGCCCCCACCCGCCCATCCTCGGCCCGGCACCCGCCCGCCGCCACGACCGGCCCGCCCCCGGTGGGCCGGTCGGGTGGTCGTGCCGGCGGCGGCCCGAGGAGGGCGGCCGCCGCCGGCGGCGGAATTCCGGGAGGTGTCAGCCCTGGTCGGCGGGCTGCACGACGCACACGGCGTTGCCGAGCATCGGTCCGAAGCCGCCGAGCAGCGCGCCGAGCACCTGGTGGCAGGCGGCGGCCTCCTCGGGCGTCTTGGGACCGTTGTGCTCGTTGGCGGCCGCGGCCGGCTGGGCGAGGGCGAGCGGCAGGGCGAGCAGCAGGGCGCAACAGGCCGCGGCCAGTGCGGAGTTCTTCACGGACCGGGGACCGGATCGCGGAACGGACCGCGGAACGGACGACTGGACGGACGACTGGACGGACATCGGAAAGCCCCTTCGGTAGGGAGTCGGGATCGGCGGAAAGCCGAGCCATCCCTATCCGAAGGGGCTTCCCCGCTCACGGATCCTGGGCCGTCCGTGAGCGTGTCCACATCATCCGATCAGCGGTCCGGGAGCTCCCCGGGGACCGTCCGTTCCACCTCCCGGATCGCGGCGGCCAGCTCGCCCACCCCGTGCTCCCGCAGCACCCCGTAGTGGTCGCCGGCCAGGTCGACCACGGTGGGCGGGGCGGCCGAGTAGCCGGTGCTGCCCTCGATGAAGGAGTAGTCGTCGCCCGCGGCCCTGAAGACGGTCACCGGCGCGTCCAGCCGCCGCTCGGCGAGTTCGCGGAAGCTGTACTCGAACTCGTACGTCTCACCGACGATCCCGGTGATCCGCCGGATGAGCTCCTCGTCCAGCTCCGGCAGCATCCGGTGCACGGAGGCCACGAAGGTGGGCTCGTCCACCGTGTCGGCCAGGCAGCGCTCCAGCTCGGGGCCGCTGATCCGGCCGGTGAACACCCCGAACAGGATGGTCAGGTACCCCTGGTTCGCGTACGAGGCCTCGCGGCCCCACCGCTCGCCGTCGGCCCGGCGCACCTTCGGATTGCCCGGGCAGATCAGCAGCAGCCGCTCCACCCGCTGCCCGGCCCGCTCCAGCTGCCAGGCCGCCTCGAAGGCGACCCGGGCGCCGAAGGAGAAGCCCCACAGCGTGTACGGCCCCCGCGGCCGCACCCGGCGCAGCTCGGCGACGTCGGCGGCGGCCATCTCCCCGATGGTCGGGTACGGCGTCTCGCCCGGGTTGATGCCGTGCGCCTGGACGCCGTAGAAGGCCCGGTCCCCGCTCGCCTCCCGGCCGAGCAGCCGCAGGTTCATCGGGTAGCCGCCCAGTCCGGGCCAGCAGAACACCGCCCGGTCGGCCCCTCCCGGGTGCAACCGGATCAGCCGCGAACCGGCGGCCGCTGCCCTGCCCGCGCCGTCCTCGCCGCAGGCCCGCTCGACGCGCGCGGCCAGTTCGCCCAGCCGGGGGCACTCGAAGAGCACCTGGAGCGGCAGGGCGATGCCGAACTCCCGGTTGATCCGGTGGACCAGGGCGACGGCGATCAGCGAGTTCCCGCCGGCGGCGAAGAACTCGTCCGTCACCGAGGCGTCCTCGTACCCCAGCGCCCGCCCCCAGGCCTCGGCCAGCCACCGCTCGTACCCGGTGGCCGGGGCGACGTACTCGCCGCGCACGTCGGCCGTGCGGACGGCCTCCGAGGCGGCCAGCGCCTTGAGGTCCACCTTGCCGTTCGCGGTGAGCGGCAGGGCGTCCGTCACCAGCACCCGGTTGGGCAGCATGTAGTCGGGCAGCAGGGTGGCCAGTTCGTCCTTGATGATCTCGGCCGGGCCCTTCATGTGGACGGTGTCCTCGTGCATGCCCTCGCTGCTGATCTGCTCCTCGCTCACCCTGCCGCCGAGGAAGAAGTACGACGGGCCGGGGGTGATGCCGAGGCCGGCCAGGATCTCGTCGATGCGCCGCGAAGCGGGCAGCGGGTGGCCGGACTTGGAGCTGTAGCCGGAGGACATGAAGCCCAGGGACAGGCCGTTGCGCTGGAGGCGGTGCAGCACCGCGCCGAGCGCGATGTACTCCAGCCACTCCTCCTCGGCGCGGCCGACGGCCGTGATGCCGAACGCGGCCCGGGCGTAGACGGCCTGGTTGATCGCGATCACGTGCCGGGATTCCACCACCTCGTCCGAGACGTGCGTCAACTCGCCCTCGGCGTACCGGTAGAGGCCGCCCGGCAGGCCGTCCACCCGGTCCTGGTGGGCCTGGACGTACAGCTCGGTGCGCTCGGCCCGGGCCGGGCCGCCGGCCCGGACGACCGCGAAGCCGCCCAGGTAGTGGTCCTCCTCGGCGACGTCCAGCCGGTCCTTGACGGCCGGGTCGGGGCCGAGCGGACGCACGTCCAGCCCGTACTCGGGCAGCACCTCCTCCAGGACGCCCAGCATGTGGCCGGTCTCGAACTCCAGCACCTCCCGGATGTTGTTGCGGTAGACGGGTTCGACGGCGCCGTGCTTCCCGGAGAAGTGCAGCGTCAGGTACGCCTCGGCCCGGGTCCCGGCCGGCCCGATCCGGACCAGGACGTGCTCCACCGGGTGGTAGTAGTACAGCCCGGCCGCGAGCCCGTCCAGGCCGCCGGTCTCCAGGTACAGCTGGGTCGCGTACAGCGCGCCGGGCGAGGCGTAGGCGTACTTGGGCAGCAGCCGCTCCTCACTGTGGAACTGGCCGAACCACCGTAGGACGCGGCCGAGTTCGGGCAGGCTCAGCAGCTCCGGGTCACGGCCGAAGGTGCCGGCCGGGCGCGGGGCGAGCAGCGCGGTGAGGTCGTCCCGGGTGACCGCGCCGCCGTCGTAGAAGCGGTAGGTCTTGCGGGCGAAGACCTCCCGGCGCTGGGCCGCGGTCTCCTTCCGGCCGGGCAGCTCGACCCGCTCGCGGCCCGCCAGCCGGTCCCGGTCGCGCAGGCCCGGGTCTGACAGCTGGGCCTTGACCTGGAGCTTGCTGGCCTTGGACTGGTGGTGGCCGCCGTGGACGCCCTGGTCCATCAGGGCGGCCTCGCGCGGGTTGAGCTCGACGCAGGCGACCAGGTTCGGGTGCCCGGTGCGGCCGTCCCCGGTGACGACGGCGGCCGCACGGCGCACCCAGGTGTGCTCCTCGATCGCGCGGGCGATCTCGTCCAGCTCGACCCGGTACCCGCGCAGCTTGACCTGGTTGTCCACCCGGCCGGCGAACTGGAGGGTGCCGTCCGGGTTCCACCGCACGAGGTCGCCGGTGCGGTACAGCCGCTCGCCGGGGGCGAACGGGGAGCGGACGAACCGCTCCTCGGTCAGCTCCGGCCGGTTCAGGTAGCCGCGGGCCAGCTGGACGCCGCCGATGTACAGCTCGCCCACGCCGTCGGCGGCCACCGGCACCAGTTGCTCGTCGAGGACGTAGCACTCGGTGTCGGCCACCGGGCGCCCGATCGGCACCGATCCGGCGCCGTCGGCCGGATCGGCCGGGTCCACCAGGTGCGAGGTGGCGTTGATGGTGCATTCGGTCGGGCCGTACAGATTGACCAGGGCGGCCTGCGGCAGGGCCCGGCCCAGGTCGCGGGCGAGCCGCCGGGAGAGCGCCTCGCCGCCGGAGAACACCCTGGTCAGGCCGGTGCACCCGGCGAAGTCCTCGGTGTCCAGCAGCGCCCGGAGCAGGGTCGGCACGCACTGGAGCGCCGTCACCCCGTGCCGTCGGACGGCGGCGACCAGCGCCTCCGGGTCGCGGTGGAGGCCGGGGGTGCCGGCCACCACCCGGGCGCCGACCGCCGGGGCGAGGATCTCCCACTGCGCGGCGTCGAAGCTCATCGGGGTCTTCTGCAGCACGGTGACCCCGGGGTCGAGGTGGCCCGCGGAGTGCATCCAGTGCAGCTGGGAGACCACCGAGCGGTGCTCGATCATCACGCCCTTGGGCCGGCCGGTGCTGCCCGAGGTGTAGATCACATAGGCCAGCGACTCCGGTTCGACGGCCTCCCGCTCCTCCGCGTCCCGCGGCGGCGGGGCGTCCTCGACGGCGAGGACCGCCGTCCCGGCCGGGGCCAGCGCGGCCAGCCGCTCGCGCAGGTGCGCCTGGGTGAGCACGATCCTGGTGCCGCTGTCCTCGATCATGTAGCGGAGCCGGTCCTCGGGGTACTCGGGCGACAGCGGCAGGTAGCCGGCCCCGGCGTACAGCACGCCCCAGGCTCCGGCGACCAGCTCGACGGACGGCTCGACGTACAGGCCGACGCAGCCGTCCGGGCCGGCGCCCAGGCGGCGCAGCCGCTCGGCCAGCCGGCGGGCGGTCCCGACGAGCTCCTGGAAGGTGAGGCCGCCGCCGGCGCCGAGCACGGCCGGCGCGTCGGGCCGCAGGCGCGCCTGCCGGTCGAGCAGGCCGGTGAGCGCGGTGCCGGCCGGAGCGCGGCGGGCGTGCGGGACGACGGGGGTGGTGGCGGTGGTGGCGGCGGTGGTGTCGGTGGTGGTGGGGACGGACGGGGTGTCACGCATGGGAACGGCCTTCGGTACGTGGACGTACGGGGCCCGGCCTCCTGCTCACCAGGAGCACCGGGACGCAACCCACCGTCGGCCGCCCGCCGTCCCACCCGCATGAGGCACCGGCCGTGACCTGCGCCGACACCGTCCCGGCCGGGCGGCCCGCGGTCCCGGGCCGGGGCCCGCCCGGTCCCACCCCGCCGACCACGCCCCCGGGCATTCGCGCGTTCACGATCACGTAACCGAACGGAAGCGCACCGTCGGTAGCGTCGGCGGCATGAAGGCATCACGCACACGCCCCGAACGGCTCTGGCACCGGCCCTTCCGCAGGTCCGACCGCAGGTGCGCGGCGCCCGAGGGCCAGGCCACCCGGCTGCCCGCGCTCACCGGCGGACCGTACCGGACCGTCCGGCCGCACCCGCCCGCGACCCGCGCCGCCCGGACGCCGGACGCCCCGTCCCGGCTGTCCCTGCCGGACGGGACCGGGCTGCTGCTGCGCCCGGCCGGGCCGGCCGACCGGGAGGCGGCGCTGGCGATGCACGGCCGCTGCTCCCCCGCCTCGCTGCGGCAGCGCTACCACGGCCCGGTCCGCGACGCCGGCCGCTACCTGGACCACCTGCTGGACCCCCGGCACGGCCGCAGCTTCGCGGTGACCGCCCCGGACGGGCGGCTCGTCGCGCTCGGGCACCTGATGTGGGACGACGGCGAGGCCGAGCTGGCCGTCCTGGTCGAGGACGCCTGGCAGCGCCGCGGGCTGGGTCTGGCGCTGCTGCGGCAGCTGTCGGCGGCGGCCCGGTCGGCCGACGTGCGGACGGTGTACGCGGTGACCCACGGCACCAACAGCGGGCTGATCACCGCGATGCGCCGGCTGGGCGCGCCGCTGGACTTCCGGGCCGAGGACGGCACCCTGGTGATCACCGCCACGTTGGCCGCCGGCGATCCGGCCGACTGTGCCCACCGTCCGGGCCACTGATCATTTCTTCACCAGATCCTTACCCGGGCACCTCGGGAACCCGGCGGTGCCCGTGGAGCGTCGTCAAGGAGTAGGGGCTCGGCCGGGGCCGAAGCCCCCTGGTCGCTCCGTACACCGCCCTCCTCGACGGGCCCTCAGCCGCACCCGCGAACGCGTCGCAGCAGGCGGCACGGGGTCCGGATCGTCCGGCCGGGCGACGGAGTCGGTAGGCTGACCCCCGTCCCCGCCGCCCGACGGCCCGTTATCCGGCCGCGAGCGGTGCCGCAGCAAGGAGGAACCACTGAGCATGGCAGGCACCGAATCGGAGCCCACAGGCGCACGCGACGCCTCGCTGCCGGCCCGCGCGAAGATCGCGGTGACCGCCGGGCGGGTCGCCGCCGCCGTGTCGCGCAAGGCCGGACGCGGGAGCGGCTCGGTGATCGGCGGCAAGGTCGCCCTCAGGCTCGACCCCGACCTGCTCGCCACCCTCGCCGACCACCTCGACGTCGTCCTGGTCAGCGCGACCAACGGCAAGACCACCACGACCCGCCTGATCGCCGAGGCGCTGCGCGCCGCCGGCCCGGTGGTCTCCAACGCCCTGGGCGCCAACATGCCCGCCGGCATCACCTCCGCCCTGGCCGGCGGCACGGACGCCCGCTTCGGCGTGATCGAGGTCGACGAGAAGTACCTGGCGATGGTCGCCCGCGACACCCGCCCCAAGGCGATCGCCCTGCTCAACCTCTCCCGCGACCAGCTCGACCGCGCCGCCGAGACCCGGATGATGGCCGAGAAGTGGCGTGAGGGCCTCCAGAACACCGAGGCCGTGGTCATCGCCAACGCCGACGACCCGCTGGTGACCTGGGCCGCCTCCTCCTGCAAGAAGGTGGTCTGGGTGGCCGCCGGACAGGCCTGGAAGGAGGACGCCTGGTCGTGCCCCGCCTGCGGCGGCGTGATGCAGCGCCCCGGCGACGACTGGTTCTGCCAGGACTGCGGCTTCCGCCGGCCCAACCCGCACTGGGCGCTCCAGGGCACCCACGTGATCGACCCGCAGCGCGGCGCCTGGCCGATCCAGCTCCAGCTGCCCGGCCGGGCCAACCTGGCCAACGCCACCAGCTCGGCCGCCGTCGCCGCCGTCTTCGGCGTCGCCCCGCAGGTCGCCCTGGAGCGGATGCGCTCGGTGGCCGCCGTGGCCGGCCGCTACGACGTGGTCCAGTACCAGGGCCGGGACATCCGCCTGCTGCTGGCCAAGAACCCGGCCGGCTGGCTGGAGACCTTCTCGCTGATCGACGGCCCGCCCGCCCCGGTGATCCTCTCCGTCAACGCCCTCGACGCCGACGGCACCGACACCTCCTGGCTGTGGGACGTCGACTACGAGCGCCTCGCCGGGCACCCGGTCTTCGTGATGGGCCAGCGCAAGCTGGACCTGGCCGTCCGCCTGGAGGTCGCCGGACTCCAGTTCCACGTGGTCGACACCCTGGAGCAGGCCGTCCGGATGGCCCCGCCCGGCCGGATCGAGGCCATCGCCAACTACACCGCCTTCCAGCAGCTGCGGAAGGTCGTGGCCGGCTGATGCCGCGCCCGCACACCAGTCTTTACGTGACGGAAGGCCTTCGAGGATGAGTGAGAGCAGCCTGCGCGTGGTCTGGGTCTACCCGGACCTGCTCAGCACCTACGGCGACCGGGGCAACGCCCTGGTCGTGGAGCGCCGGGCCCGCCAGCGCCACCTCAACGTGACCCGGATCGACGTCCGCTCCGACCAGGCGATCCCCACCAGCGGTGACATCTACCTGATCGGCGGCGGCGAGGACCGCCCGCAGCGCCTGGCCGCCGAGCGGCTGCGCGCCGACAGCGGCCTGGTGCGGGCCGCCGAGAACGGCGCGATCATCTTCGGCGTCTGCGCCGGCTTCCAGATCATGGGCCACGAGTTCATCAACGACCTCGGCGAGCGCGAGCCGGGCCTGGGCCTGCTCGACGTCTGGACCGCCCGCGGCGAGGGCGAGCGCTGCGTCGGCGACGTGCTCGCCGACGTCGACCCCCGGCTCGGTCTGCCGCAGCTGACCGGCTTCGAGAACCACCAGGGCGTCACGCATCTCGGCCAGGGCGTGCAGCCCTTCGCCACCGTCTCCGTCGGCCGGGGCAACGGCACCGGGGACGGCACCGAGGGCGCCTGGCGGGACACCGTGTTCGGCACCTACCTGCACGGCCCGGTGCTGGCCCGCAACCCCGCCGTGGCCGACATGCTGCTCAAGCTGGCGCTGGACGTCAACGCCCTGCCGCCGGCCGACACCACCTGGTACGACGCGCTGCGCGCCGAGCGCATCGCGGCCGCGACGCGCCCCCAGTAGTACGCCCGGTACGCCCCGGCCGGGTGCCCGCCATGCGGTCACCCGGTCCGCGGGTGGCCCCGGAAGTACCACAATGGGGCTGCCTACTGCACACCCTCCTCGGCAGCAGGCTGCAATTCCGCGCGGGGGCGCCGACGGCGCCGCTCCCGCGTCGGCTCCTGCCCGGCCGGACCAGGGGCCGTATGCTCGACTTCACGGCCGTTTTCGGGCGTTCTGTCCGGATCGGCCGGTCCTTCACCCCACGGCCACCTCCCCGCCATCGCGGCGTGGGAGCGCCCCGTTACGGTGACGGCTCGTCGTCCCAGCCTGTAGTCCGGCCGTTCCTCGGTTCTGCTCGGGAGTTGCAAAGCTAATGCGTATTGGAGTGCTGACCAGCGGCGGTGACTGCCCCGGCCTGAACGCGGTGATCCGCTCCGTGGTCCACCGGGGGGTGGTCGACCACGGCGACGAGATCATCGGGTTCGAGGACGGGTGGCGCGGATTCCTGGAGGGCCACCACCGCCCCCTGACCCTGGATTCGGTGAGCGGCATCCTGGCCCAGGGCGGCACCATCCTCGGTTCGTCCCGGGTCCAGCCGAGCCACCTGCGGGACGGCGTCGAGCGGGCCAAGCGGTACTGCTCCGACCTCGGCCTCGACGCGGTCATCCCGATCGGCGGCGAGGGCACCCTCAAGGCCGCCAAGCTGATGAGCGACGCGGGCCTGCCGATCGTCGGGGTGCCGAAGACCATCGACAACGACATCGCCGCCACCGACGTGACCTTCGGCTTCGACACCGCCGTCTCGGTGGCCACCGAGGCGCTGGACCGGCTGAAGACCACCGCCGAGTCCCACCAGCGGGTCATGGTCGTCGAGGTCATGGGCCGGCACACCGGCTGGATCGCGCTGAACGCGGGCATGGCGGCCGGCGCCCACGCCATCGTCGTCCCGGAACGCCCGTTCCACATCGACAAGCTCACCGATGTCGTCCGCGAGCGCTTCGACCGCCAGAAGAAGTTCGCCATCGTGGTCTGCGCCGAAGGCGCCAAGCCCGAGCCCGGCACCATGCACTGGGAGGAGGGCACCAAGGACATCTACGGCCACGAGCGGTTCACCGGCATCGCCACCCAGCTCTCCCGCGAACTGGAGCACCGCCTCGGCAAGGAGGCCCGCCCGGTGATCCTCGGCCACACCCAGCGCGGCGGCACCCCGACCGCCTACGACCGGGTGCTCGCCACCCGCTTCGGCTGGCATGCCGTCGAGGCCGTCCACAAGGGCGCCTTCGGGCACATCACCGCGCTGCAGGGCACCAACATCAACCTGGTGCCGCTGGCCGAGGCGGTCGCCGAACTGAAGACCGTGCCGCAGGACCGCTACCTGGAGGCCGAGACGGTCATCTGACCGCCCTCCGCCCCTCCCGAGGCCCCCGGACCGCGCCGTCCGGGGGCCTCGGCGCGTCCCGGGGACGGGCCGCCGCAACCGGCGGGCGTCCGCGGGCCCCGGCCGTTAGCGTGTCCGGCATGGAGATCCTCGCGTACGGAGTGCAGGCCGACGAGCGGCCGCTGCTGGAGCAGGCCTTCGCCGGCCGGCACGGGCTGCGCTGCCTGGACGTGTTCCTCAACCGCGACACGGCCCCGCTCGCCGCCGGCTACCCCGCCGTCAGCAGCAGCGTCAACGACGTCCTCGACGCCGGTACCCTCGCCATCCTCGCCGCCGGCGGAACGAAGCTGATCGCCCAGCGCTCCACCGGCTTCAACAACATCGACCTCGACGCCGCCGCCGAACTCGGCCTCACCGTCGCCCGGGTCTCCCACTACAGCCCGTACGCGGTCGCCGAACACGCCTGGGCCCTCGCCCTCGCCGTCAACCGCCGCCTCACCCGCGCCGCCAACCGCTCCCGCGAGTTCGACTTCCGGCTCGACGGCCTGCTCGGCCGGGACATCCACGGCATGACGGTCGGCGTCATCGGCACCGGCAAGATCGGCGAATGCTTCGCCCGCATCGCCGCCGGCTTCGGCACCGAACTCCTCGGCTGGGACATCGCCCCCAACCCCGCCTGCCTCGACCTCGGCATGCACTACACCGAACTGCCCGAACTCCTCACCCGCGCCGACCTGGTGAGCCTCCACGTACCCCTGCTCCCGGCCACCCACCACCTGATCGACGGCGCCGCCCTCGCCCGGATGAAGGACGACGCCATCCTGATCAACTCCAGCCGCGGCGGCCTCGTCGACAGCGCCGCCCTCGTCGAAACGCTGCGCGCCGGACGCCTCTCCGGCGTCGGCCTCGACGTCTACGAGGAGGAGACCGGCGTCTTCTTCACCGACCGCTCCATCGAGGGCATCACCGACGACACCCTCGCCCGCCTCGTCACCTTCCCCCAGGTCCTCGTCACCAGCCACCAGGCCTACTTCACCCGCACCGCCGTCGGCCAGATCATCGACGCCACCGCCCGCAACATCGACGACCACGCCGCCGGCCGCACCAACGAGAACACCCTCGTCCCCAGGAAGTAGCCCACCGGAATCCGGAACGCGAGCTCCTCGGTCCGCAGTCGTACTCTCGTGCCCGCCGCGGGTGGTGACCCGTGTCACGGGAACCGGTGTCGCCGCTCGGACAAGGCATGACGTGAACCATCCACACTCCCGGCTCCGGGCCGGGAACCCCGAAGCGTTCCGCGACCTCTTCCGGGACCACGCCTCGTTGGTGTACCGCCACGCCGTGCGCGTGACCGGAAGCTGGGCACTCGCCGAGGACGTGGTCTCGCTGACCTTCCTCGAAGCCTGGCGCCTGCGCGGGAAACTCCGCGACGAGGGCGACAGTCCACGCCCCTGGCTCATGGGCATCGCCGTCAACGTGCTGCGCAACACGACGCGCGCCGCCCGCCGCCACGGCGCGGCCATGGCCCGCATGCCCGCGGCCGATCCGGTCCCCGACTTCGCCGACGAACTCGTCGGCCGCATGGCCGACTCCGAGCAACTCGCGGCCGCCCACAAGGCCTTGGGGCGCCTGCGGCGCTCGGAACGCGAGGTCTTCGCCCTCTGCGTCTGGTCCGGGCTCGGCTACGCGGAAGCGGCAGCCACCCTCGGCGTACCCGTCGGCACCGTACGCTCGCGCCTCTCCCGCGCCCGCACCCGACTGCGCGGACTCGCGGCCGAGGAACTGCGCGCCGCGAAGAAGAACACGGAACCGCTCCCGATCCCCGGACAAGTACAGGACAGCCGCAGCACTGCGGCCCGGCCGCACAAGGAGACGCACCGATGATCCGCAACTCGCGGCGGCGCACCGAACCGCTCGACCACGCGGAACTGGCCCGTCTGCTGCCGGCGCCGGCCGATCCCCAACTGGCGGCCAGCCGCCAGGACCTGCTCGAGGAGCACTTGATGAGCGAGATCCACCGGCCCGACCACGCCCCCGCGGCGTCCCCGGTACGGCGCCCGCTGCGCCGCACCGTCCTCTTCGCGGCGCCCGTCGCCGCGGCCGCGGCCCTGGCCGTGGTCGTCTCCCTGAGCAACTCGGCCGGCACCATTGCCTCCCCGAAGCCGGTCAAGGCCCCCGTCGTACAGATCGAGGAGGGGAGCACCGTCCAGCTCGCCTCGACGGTCCACGCGATCGCCGCCGCCGCGACGGCGCGCACCACGCCCCAGCCCGGACCGGGCCAGTACATCTACATCAAGAGCCAGGTCTCCTTCATGGCCACCCGTCACAACGCGGACACCGGGGAGTCCGTCACCTGGGTCCAGCCGCTGCACGACCGCGAGGTGTGGAAGTCCCCCGACGGCACCAAGGGTTGGCTGGACGAGCCGGGCTACCAGGACAAGGGCGGCATCACGCTGGACACCAACGAGCCCCGCAAGCAGCTGTCCTACACGTGGCTGGCGGCCCAACCCGCCGACCCCGACGCGTTCCTGAAGTCCGTCTACTCGACGGTGAGCGGCACCCGGGACCACGACCAGCAGGCGTTCAACGAGATCGGCTCCATCATCCGCGAGCAGCTCGTCCCGTCCGGCCTCGCCGCCTCGCTCTACGAGGCCGCCGGCAAGATCCCGGGCGTCGTCGTGGTCGAGCACGCGCAGGACGCCTCCGGCCGCGACGGCATCGCGTTGGCGCGACTCGACCCCCAGACCGGCGAGCGATCGGAGTGGATCTTCGACCGGGACAGCCACCAGTACCTCGGCAGCCGTGGTGTGCAGGTCCGGGAGGTCAACGGCGTCAAGCCCGGCACCGTCGTGGAGCGCACGACCATCCTCACCCGGGCCGTCGTCGACGCGAAGAACCGGCGTCCCGGCGCCGGGCAGGCCACGGCCTGACGGTCCGCACCGGGTGGGGCGGCCGCACCGGGTGGGGCGGCCTACGCCCCCGTCGGTCAGGACCCGCTCAGGCCGAGCGCCTCGCGGTACCAGGCGGCGGCCTCCGGGAGGCGGGCCAGCGGGCCGGGGCCGGGCGGGCAGGCGGCGAGCCGCCAGATCCGTTCGCTGCGGTACCAGTGGTCGCGGGCGATCAGGCCGAACTGCCGCTCGGAGACCCGGCCGGGGGCGGCGGCCAGCAGCCGGCGGCACTCCTCCCACGGGACGGCCGGGCCGTCCGGGGCGGGCAGCAGGCCGAGGGCGGCCAGGGCGGCGAGCAGGTCGCCGCCGCGGACCGGCCCGGGGTGCGAGGCGTGGTGGACGCCCGGCGGGGCGGCGTGCTCTTCCAGGGCGAGCGCGGTGATCAGCCGGGCCAGGTCGGTGCGGTCCACCAGGGAGAGCCGGGCGCTGCCGCCCTCCCAGCGGACCGGCACCCGGCGGACCAGCTCGGCCAGCGCGGGCACCACCCAGCGGTCGCCGGTGCCGGTCACCAGCCCGGGGCGCAGCACGTATCCGCCGGCCGCGAGCGCGTGGCGCTCGCCGAGCAGCCGGGTGCGGCTGGCCTCGGACACCGGGGCGGGCGGCACCTCGTCCACCTCGACGTCCGTGTGCGGGCCCTCGCCGTAGACCGCCGCCGTGGAGAGGTGGACGATCCGCCGCACCCCGGCGCGGGTGGCGGCCGCCATCAGGGCGGCGGTGCCCCGGTCGTTCACCGCCTCGCACTCCTCGGCGCCGCCGTCGACCCGGGAGGCGAGGTGCACCAGGGCCCCGGCGCCCGTGCAGAGCTCCGTGAGCGCGGCCGGGTCGGCGAGGTCGCCCGGTACCCAGGCGGTGCCGGGAGCGGCGTCCCGGGGCGGTGTGCGGGCCAGTGCCCGCACCGGGACGCCGCGCGCCGTGAGGGCCGCCAGCACGGCGGAGCCGATGAAGCCGGTCGCCCCGGTCAGTGCGACCGCGGGGCGCGCCGCGGATCCGTGTTCCGTCGCCATCTCCGAGCCTCCCTGCCGACCGGCCGGTCAGTCTAGCCAGCGGGCGCCCCCGTGGGGAGGCACCTGTACGGAGGGGGTGGGGGGATGGCCCGAGGTAAGGCCCACCTAGGCTGTAGACCAAGCAAAACGGGCGAACCGGACCCCCAGCGGGGACCACGAGGACGGAAAGCGGGACCCGCCGATGGGCGACGGAATGTCAGGCATGCACCACCACGGCGGGATGACCCGACTAGGCCCGTTCACCTTGTCCAACGTCTGGACCTGGTCGCCGGACTGGGTGTTCCTGCTCGGCGGCCTGGTCCTCCTGGGGCTGTACGCGGCGGGCGTGGTGCGGCTGTACCGGCGCGGCGACCGCTGGCCGATCGGCCGGATGGCGGGCTGGGCGATGGGTGTCGCCAGCCTGCTGCTGGTCACCTGCACCGGGCTGAACGACTACGGCATGGTGCTGTTCAGCGCGCACATGATCCAGCACATGGTGCTCTCCATGCTGACGCCGATCCTGCTGCTGCTCGGCGCCCCGATCACGCTGGCGCTGCGGGCGCTGCGCCCGACCGGCAAGGGCCGTCCGCGCGGGCCGCGCGAGCTGCTGGTGGCGCTGCTGCACAGCCGGTACGTCCGGATCGTCTCGCACCCGGCGTTCACCATCCCGATGTTCATCGCGAGCCTGTACGGGGTCTACTTCACCCCGTTGTTCGACTTCCTGATGCAGTACCGCCTCGGGCACATCTTCATGATGGTGCACTTCCTGCTCACCGGTCTGGCCTTCTTCTGGCCGATCATGGGCGTGGACCCGGGCCCGCACCGTCCCGGCCACGTGATGCGGATCATCGAGCTGTTCATGGGGATGCCGTTCCACGCCTTCTTCGGCGTGGCGGTGATGATGGCCGCCCACCCGCTGGTCACCACCTTCACCGTGGAGGGCGCGCCACCGGGGACGAACCTGCTGGAGGACCAGAAGCTGGCCGGCGGCATCACCTGGGCGTTCGGCGAGATCCCGACCGCGATCGTGCTGATCGCGCTGGTCTACCAGTGGATGGGCTCCGAGCAGCGGCAGGCCCGCCGCCGCGACCGCTCCGAGGAGCGCACCGGCGATGCCGAGCTGGAGGCGTACAACGCCTACCTGGCCTCCTTGCACAAGCGTGACCGGCGCCCGGGCACGGCCCCGGCCGCCCCGGTCACCGGCGCCGCCCCGGCGGCCGACGTCGGCTGAGCCCGCCGCCCGCCGCGGGACCCCTGTTCCCGGGAGCCCCCGTTCCGCCTCCGGAACGGGGGCTCCGCCGTTTCCGGGCGCCCGCGCAGCAGGGGCCCACGGGAGGCCGGAGCGGCCGCGGGACAGGAGTTCCGCCGGGCCCCGGAACGGTCGTTCCGCCGCGGGCGTTCGAACGGATATGCACGTCCTGCTGTTCGTCGCCGTCCTGCTCTGCGGGTCCGTCCTGCTCTGGCCGCTCGGCTTCCTCGGCGTGGCGCTGTACCAGCGCCGTCGGCCCGCGCCGGCCGGCTCCGACTACCTGGTGGTCCTGGGCGCCGCGCTGGACGGCTGCGAGCCCGCTCCCCCGCTGGCGGCCCGGCTGGACGCCGCGCTGGAACGTTTCGCCGCCGAGGAGGCCGCCGGGTACGCCCCACTGGTCCTGGTGACCGGCGGGAAGGGCCCGCACGAGGCGTGCACCGAGGCCGCCGCGATGGCCCGCTACCTGACCGCCCGGGGCGTCCCGGCCGAGCGGATCCGACGCGAGGAGCGGGCCGTGAACACCGCCGAGAACCTGCGGTTCAGCGCCGCCCTGATGGCCGCCGAGCGCCCCGGCTACCGCTGCACGGTGGTCACCAACGGCTTCCACACCGTCCGCTCCGCGCTGGCCGCCCGCCGGGCGGGCGCCACCGCCGCCGTGCTCGGCGCGGACGGCCCGCTGGCCCACGGCCCGTACCTCCTGCTGCGCGAGGCCGTCGGCACCGCCCTCGCCCTGCTCGGCCGGGCGTGAACAGCGGTCCGGGCATGAACACCGAACCGGCGATCCGGACGTGAACGCCGAGAGGCCCCGGGTCCGATGCGGACCCGGGGCCTCTCGTCAGCTCAGCTCGGCCGGGTTCAGCCGAGGTTGGCGAGCGCCTCGTTGAAGGTCTTGGACGGGCGCATCACGGCCGCGGCCTTGGCCGCGTCCGGCTGGTAGTAGCCGCCGAGGTCGACCGGCGAGCCCTGGACGGCGATCAGCTCGTCCACGATGGCCGACTCCTGCTCGGTCAGCGTCGCGGCCAGGCCGGCGAAGGCCTCGGCCAGCTCGGCGTCGGCGGTCTGCCCGGCCAGCTCCTGGGCCCAGTACATGGCCAGGTAGAAGTGGCTGCCGCGGTTGTCGATGCCACCGAGGCGGCGGCTCGGCGACTTGTCCTCGTTGAGGAAGGTGCCGGTGGCGCGGTCCAGGGTGTCGGCCAGCACCTGGGCGCGGGCGTTGTCGGTGGTGGTGGCCAGGTGCTCGAAGCTGGCGGCCAGCGCGAAGAACTCGCCCAGGCTGTCCCAGCGCAGGTAGTTCTCCTTGACCAGCTGCTGGACGTGCTTCGGGGCGGAGCCGCCGGCGCCGGTCTCGAAGAGGCCGCCGCCCGCCATCAGCGGGACGACCGACAGCATCTTGGCGCTGGTGCCCAGCTCCAGGATCGGGAACAGGTCGGTCAGGTAGTCGCGCAGCACGTTGCCGGTCACCGAGATGGTGTCCTCGCCGCGGCGGATGCGCTCCAGCGAGAACGTGGTGGCCTCGACCGGGGACTTGATCTCGATCTGCAGGCCGGTGGTGTCGTGCTCCGGCAGGTACTGCTTGACCTTCTCGATCAGCACCGCGTCGTGGGCGCGGTTCTCGTCCAGCCAGAACACCGCCGGGACGCCGGTGGCGCGGGCGCGGGTGACGGCCAGCTTGACCCAGTCCTGGATCGGCAGGTCCTTGGTCTGGCAGGCGCGGAAGATGTCGCCCGGCTGGACGGCCTGCTCCAGCACCACGTTGCCCTCGGCGTCGACGAGGCGGACGGTGCCCGCGGCGGCGATCTCGAAGGTCTTGTCGTGCGAGCCGTACTCCTCGGCCTTCTGGGCCATCAGGCCGACGTTCGGCACCGAGCCGATGGTCGCCGGGTCCAGGGCGCCGTGGGCGCGGCAGTCGTCGAGGACGGCCTGGTACACGCCGGAGTAGCTGCTGTCCGGCAGCACGGCGAGGGTGTCGGCCTCCTTGCCGTCCGGGCCCCACATGTGGCCGGAGGTGCGGATCATGGCCGGCATCGAGGCGTCGACGATGACGTCGCTCGGCACGTGCAGGTTGGTGATGCCCTTGTCGGAGTCGACCATGGCCAGGGCCGGGCCCTCGGCCAGCTCGGCCTCGAAGGAGGCCTTGATCTCGGCGCCCAGGTGCGGCACGTTGTCGAGGCCGGCCAGGATGCCGCCGAGGCCGTTGTTCGGGTTCAGACCGGCGGCGACCAGCACCTCGCCGTACTTGGCGAAGGTCTTCGGGAAGAAGGCGCGGACCACGTGGCCGAAGATGATCGGGTCGGAGACCTTCATCATGGTGGCCTTGAGGTGCACCGAGAACAGCACGCCCTCGGCCTTGGCGCGGGCGACCTGCGCGGCCAGGAACTCGTTCAGGGCGGCGGCCCGCATCACCGAGGCGTCGACGACCTCGCCGGCCAGCACCGGCACCTTCTCGCGCAGCACGGTGGTGGCGCCGTCCTCGCCCAGCAGCTCGATGCGCAGCGCACCGTCGGCGGCGATCACGGCGGACTTCTCGGTGGACCGGAAGTCGTTCTCACCCATGGTGGCGACGTTGGTCTTCGAGTCGGCCGTCCAGGCACCCATGCGGTGCGGGTGGGTCTTGGCGTAGTTCTTGACCGACTGCGGGGCGCGGCGGTCCGAGTTGCCCTCGCGCAGGACCGGGTTGACGGCGCTGCCCTTGACCTTGTCGTAGCGGGCGCGGACGTCCTTGTCCTCGTCGGTCTGCGGGTCGTCCGGGTAGTCCGGCAGGGCGTAGCCCTGGGCCTGCAGCTCGGCGACGGCGGCCTTGAGCTGCGGCACCGAGGCCGAGATGTTCGGCAGCTTGATGATGTTGGCGCTCGGGGTCTTGGCCAGCTCACCCAGCTCGGCCAGCGCGTCGCCGATCCGCTGCGCCTCGGTCAGACGCTCCGGGAAGCTCGCGATGATCCGCCCGGCCAGGGAGATGTCGCGGGTCTCCACGCGCACACCCGCGGTCGAGGCGTAGGCCTGGACCACCGGCAGGAACGAGTAGGTCGCCAGGGCCGGAGCCTCGTCGGTGTGCGTATAGATGATGGTCGAGTCAGTCATCGGTACTCCGCTTCACGTCTCCAACGTCTTGACGTCAAGATATCTCGTCACGGGCCTCCGGCTCCACCTCCCCCCGTTTCCGGTCGCGTTCCGGTCGCGTTCCGGTCCCGCACGGGTCCGGTCGGCGGGCGCCGCGGCGCTCGCGGCGGGGCGCTCCGGCAGCCGTGAGCGGGGCTCGGCGCAGGACTCGACGCAGGGCGCGGCGCAGGACGTGCCGGGGGCCGAACTCCACGGTGGTCCGGGTCGGCACGCACGGCAAGCGGAGCGCTCGACCGGTGGTTTGGTCCACTCGGGTGAGTCGGACGTCAGGAGTGCGTCAACGCACGACCCCATTCGGTCAACGGCGCGTCAGGACCGGCGCTCCCCGGGCCGGGCCGCCCTAGCGTCGAGGCAGTAGTTCCGGCAGGCACCACCACCCCACTCGGGAGCATCCGCATGGCCCGCGTCGTCTGGCACGTTCCGGTCACCGCCTCCGGCACCGGAAGCACCACCGCACTCCGCCTGTTCCGCCTGCGCGACGGCCGCCGCTGCGCGGTCGGATTCTCCAGCCCCGAGGCCCTCGTCGCCCTCCTCGGGCCCGACCAGGCCCACGCCGAACTCGGCGAGCCCGCCCTCCGTGACCTCACCGCCCCGCTCGGGATCGACACCCTGGTGCTCGACCCGCGGCTGGTCGCCCCCGCCGTCACCGCCCCGCCCGTCACCGCCCCGCCCGCCGCGCCGCTCACCCCGGCCCCGACCCCGACCGCCCCGACCCCGGCCCCGACCGCCCCGACCCCGGCCCCGGCCACGGCCGCCCGGCTCCAGCGCCGGTGACCGCCCCGCTCCGACTCGTCCCGGACGGTCCGGATCCGGCGGTACGGGCCCAGCCGGCCCGCTCCCTGCACGCGATCGTCCGGATCAGCCACGGCCCCGTCCCGCTCGACTTCGACCGCCTCGCGGCGGAGTTCCCGGCCGTCCAGAGCGGCCTGGCCCTGGTCGGCGAGGCCGACCTCGAACTGCGCCTCGCCTGTACCGGCCCCGAGGAGTTACGGACGATCGCCGCCGCCCTGCACCGCGCGGGCGCCGCCAAGGTGCACATCGACCTCGTCCTGCGCGCCCTCACCCCGGCACCGGTCACCCTGCGCCCGGTGCCGTAGCGGTGCCGTGAGCGGCCCCGGTCCGGGCCGCCGGCCCGGTGCCCCGCTCCCCCGCCCGGGGGGCGGGGCGCCGGAGCGCGCTCACTCCTCCCCGGGCCGCGGATCCGGGTTGATCGCCTGGCCGTCGATGGGCTGGCCCCAGCCGTCCTCACCGGCCGCGTCGACGCAGTAGCCGCTGCCCTCGACGTGCCCGCCCGCGCTCCGGCACTGGTCCGCGGTGACGTCCCGGCGCCCGGTCGCCGACCCCGGGACAGAGGCGGCAAACACAGACCCAGACGGGGTTGGGAAAAAGAGGGCGGAGGCGGGTCCGGGGGGCCCCCCAGCAAGGAGGAGGGGGTTTCTGTTGAACACAACAGACCACCCACAC